>NZ_JAILWA010000002.1 GCF_025699255.1 Nitrosopumilus sp.
AACAAGGTGCTGAAGGACAACAAGGTGCTGAAGGACAACAAGGTGCTGAAGGACAGACTAATGAATCATCTTCATCTGATGATACCAAATCTAACTAAATTTCAATTCAATCATTTATACTGAAATTATGATTAAGGATGAATTATGGCTGCAAAACGTGATTATTATGAAGTTTTAGGTGTAAGTAAAACATCTCCTCCTGATGAAATTAAACAACAATATAGAAAATTAGCCTTAAAATTTCACCCTGATCGAAACAAATCTTCTGAAGCAGCAGAACATTTTAAAGAAATTTCTGAAGCATATGCTGTTCTTTCAGATCCTGAAAAAAAACAAATCTATGATCAACATGGCCATGCTGGAGTTGATGGAAGATATTCTAGTGAGGATATTTTTCAAGGAGCACAAGGAGGTGGATTTGATTCAATTTTCGAATCTATTTTTGGTCGTGGTGGTGGTTTTGGTTTTAATCAACAACAAAGAGGTTCTGATCTTCTATATGAAACTCATGTAACATTAGAAGATGTTCTACATGGGAAAAAAATGGAAATTAATTTACAAAAACAAATCCAATGTGATGTTTGTAATGGTTCTGGAGCAAAACCGGGAACCAATAAAAAAACTTGTGATACATGTCATGGACAAGGTCAGGTAAGACAAACTCGTAACATGGGATTTGCATCTTTTGTAACAGCTGCACCATGTTCAGCATGTAGAGGTCAAGGTTCTATTATTGAAACACCTTGTAAGGAATGTAAAGGACAAGGAATGAAGAAAGGTTCTAAAACTATAACATTTGATATTCCTCCTGGTATTGATTCTGGAGATTATACTGTTTCTGGAGAAGGTAACGAAATTCCAGATGGAATAAATGGAGATCTTATTGTAAGAGTACGTGTACAACCTCATTCAAAATTTAATCGAGATGGAAAAGATATTTTTTATGATCATGATGTATCTATGATTGATGCAGCTTTAGGCTGTGAAATTGTTGTTCCTACTTTAGAGGGAACTGAAAAAATCAAAATTGATGCCGGAAGTCAACCCAATACTATTATCAAATTAAAAGGAAAGGGTGTATCTCACATAAATTCTAGAGGAAAAGGCGATCAATTTGTTAGAGTTGTTGTAAACGTACCAAAAAAACTCAACAAACATCAAAAGAATCTTTTAGATGAATTTAGAAAATCTAACGACTAAAATGAAAATTGCATTAGATGTTGATGGTGTACTTGCAGATGTGATAATTTCATGGATAAATTACAATAATTCTATTAGGCCAAAAATTGATAAATATCAAATTACAAATTGGGAATTTTGGAAAGAATTCAAAATAGATCCTTTTGACTTTTATTCTGAATTAAGTTCTTGTTGGAAAAATTGGATATCTATTCCTGCAACTGAAGAAAATCTGTCATCCCTTACAAAATCTCTTTCTAATATTGGTCAAGTTGATATTGTTACTGCCAGAGAACATTCGACTAATTCCTTTGTAAAATCATGGTTGGATCATCATGATGTATCTTATGACAACTATGTTTCTGTAATTGACGGTCCAATGAAAGCTGATCTGAATTATGATGTATTTATTGATGATTCTCCTCTAAATGCAGAAAAATTTCTTGAAAATAATAAAAAAGTATTTTTGTATTCACAACCATGGAATCAACATATTCACAATAATCAAATTCAGCGAGTTTCCAATCTTACTGAGGTAATTGAAAAAATAAAATTTCATTAATTTTTTTCAAATTTTCGAATATTTACTTGATGACCATTTCTAATATGTGTAGAATGAGTAGTGTTCATTAATTCACCAATTTTATCTTCATTATAGAATTTGGTATTGTATCTACCTAGTACTTTTTTACAATTTAAGCAATAAACTTCTCTAAATTCCATTTTCTCACTAGTTCATTTTGTATTTGATGTTTTAGTATAATAAAGAAACTTATTCTAGCTTTCAAATTTTTTCAATGCGGGAGTCACCCAGCCTGGTCAACGGTGTAAGGTTCAGATCCTTATCTTCTAGGAGTTCGTGGGTTCAAATCCCACTTCCCGCATCTATTTTCTAAAGATTTTCTATTTTCTTCTTGATATTTTTTAAAAGTAGATTGTTAATTGTTTCACCAGAAGCTTTACCTCTTAGTTCTTTCATTACAATCCCCATTAATGGTCCAATTGCTCTTTCTTTTTGGTTTTTTATTAGTTCTTTATTTTTATCTACAATATTTTCAATAATTTTCTCTAGATCATCTTCGTTGATTGATTGAATTGAAGTATTTTGCATAGCTTCTTGAACAGTTTTGGATTTTCCTGCCATTATATTTTCAAAAACTATTTCAATTGATTCTTTTGCAATTTTTCCTTTTTCTAACAGCTGAAATATTTTAAAAATTTCTTCATCCTGCAATAAATTAGAATTTAATCCACTTCTTTCTAAATTTGTAATTGAAGAACAAAGAATTGATGCTACAAATGTGGCATTGATTTTACTTTCCTTAATAATTTTTTCAAATAATACATAATATTTTGAATCAAAAATTTGCTCTGCAAGTTGTTGATTAATACCATATTTTGTTTCTAATTCTTTAATAGATTCATCCCATGATTTTGGTATATTTTTTTGAGATTCTGATATTTCTTCTTGTGTAATAATTATTGGAGGAATGTCAGTTTCAGGATACATTCTTGCTGCACCTGGTCTTGGTCTGAGAAATTTTGTTTCTCCTGCTTGAGTAGCTAGTCTAGTATCTATTGGAATACCGTTATCTCTAATATGTTCAATTCTTAAAACAATCTGATCTATAATAGTTTGAATTTTTTCTTGAGGTGAAGCTAAAATCAAAAAAGCATCATTTTCTTTAATTCCAGTATATTTCTTTAACTCGTTCAGATCTGTTTCTTCTACTCCGTAATTTGGTAATTCATCTGAATGAAACACTCCACCAATTCCAAAAAATCTTACTAATTCTGCTATTTCTTTCCCTAATCTAATACCTTCATATGGTGAATATCCAAAAATCCCAACCATATTTTTAAAAGATATTTCAACTATCTTGTGATTTTTCTTAATGGCATTTTGAATAATTTTTGATTTACATTTTGAAAATAATTCGGTAATGTCATTTCTGTCTTCATCATAAAATTTCCAATCTTTTTCTTGAATTTTATTTGAAATTTTAAGCAAACCGTGTTGTCTTTTTGCTTCATATTCAACAACTTTTTCTAATTGATCTAATTGCTGTACTCCCTTTACCTCAATTACTATGCCTCTTCCTTCTTTAATTGAAACATTAACATCTTGCCTAATTGATCCTAAACCTCTCTTTACCTTTTTTGTACTTCTCAAAATTCTTCCTAAAGATAATGCAATTTTTTTAATCTCTGATGATTCTACTTCAAAAGGCTCCGTTGCAATTTCAACTAAGGGAACCCCTAAACGCTCTAAACCAAACTTCCTTACAGAACCTTCTTCACCCAAAATTTTCGCTGCATCTTCTTCCAAACACACCGATTGAATTCCTATCTTTATTTTCCCTGCATAAAAATATCCTCCTTGTGAAATTAACATAGTGCGTTGAAATCCGGTAGTGTTTGAACCATCAATCACTGTTTTTCTCATAGGATATATCTCACTAAAAATATTTGATTTTAAAGCAGATGAAATTATTAATGCAATATTTTTTGCATCTTCATCTAATTCATGAGGAGGTTCTTCATCCTGCTCTACTAAACAACTACTCTGATTATTTGCATAATACATTATAGTTTTTGATTTTGTACTTTCAAACAATGCCGCAGGATCAAATTCCCCTAATTCACTTTTAGATACTCGTAATTTTCTTTGAAATTTAATGGAATATTCATCTGATTCAATAGGAGTACAATTGCAAAATAATTTCTTATTAGTTGATAATTGCTGATGAATTTCCAATCCTACTTTGACACCTACATCATTAATCGAAAATTTTTCCATATTGTCTCCTCCTATATTGAAAATTCAGATGCGATTCTATCAAGCATGAATTCCTTGATTTCATCCATTTTTTCAGTATTTCCAGTTACCCACATTGCTTTGACTAATGCCGTTTCAGGAATCATGTTTTCTAATGGAATTATTCCTAAATTAAGCAAATCTCTACCACTTTCATAAACTGTCATTCTAACTCTTCCATCAATACACTGTGAAGTCATTCCCATAAAGATCCCTTTTTCTTTTGCAATTTTTACTATTGAGTACATATTTTTTCCAATATGACCTAATCCAGTACCTTCAAAAATTATTGCTTTATAGTTTGAATCTATTATATTTTTTAACAAAGATGGTTCATACCCTGGATGATATTTAACCAGTGCCACTTTTTCATTTATTTTTATTTGGGGATTAAATTCCTGAGCTGAAAAATAATCTGTTTTCATATTGTTATGAATTTTATTATTCACAACTAAAAATGCAGGATCATCCCCCATTGTTTGGAATGCCCCTCTTTTGCTTGTATGGTTTTTTCTAACTCTAGTTCCTATATGACATGCAATTGTTTCATCATTTTCATCTTGATGCATTACAATGTATATTCCATTTGTATTACATTCAGTTAGAAATTTTGTAGCTCCAATTAAATTCAATGCAGCATCTGATGATGCACGATCTGAGGATCTTTGTGAACCTACTAAAGCAATCGGTATTGGAAATCCTGCCAATGAAAATGAAAGATATGAAGAAGTATAGTGCATAGTATCTGTTCCATGTGCAATAATGATTCCAGAGTAATCTGATTTAGAATATTGTTTAATCTCTTCAGCAATTTTTAGCCAATGTTCTGGTACGATGTTTTCTGAATATTCTGAAAATAGTACTTTGGCTTCTATGTTTGCAATCTTTGCAAGCTCTGGAACTGAAGAATTCAATTCTTCAGCTGTTAATACAGGTGTTACTGCACCTGTTCTGTAATCAATTTTACTAGCAATTGTACCTCCTGTTGATAAAAGCAAAATATTTGGTAATTTTTCATTTTTTTCTATTTTACTATCTTTTTCAATAATTACTTCTTTAGTTGGATTTTTTTCTATTTTTTCTATCTTGGTAATTTCTAAACCTATATTGTATCCACTTTTTAATTTTAAAACAATATGTTTATCATCACTGTGTTCATATCTTGGCATAATAATGCCTGAATAAGTAATATCAGCTAAAATTTTTACAGAATCACCAATTACAACTTGATTTTTCTTTAAAAATTCTAATGAATTTCCATCATACCCTGTGTATTCTGACATTTATGAGAATTAGATTTGTTATTTAATTAAAACTACCTGTAATAGGAAGCTACTAGTTTTTCTCCCATCTTAAGGTCTTTTTGTTCTCTAACTTTCTTTACTGCTTCTTCAAAGTGTTTCATAGTAACTTTAGCATCAATTGAGGTCTTCTCAATATCCTTAACATCTGGATGTGAATCTAGGAATTCGTGAATAACTAATGATACTGCAGTATTTGCAATAGATGCAGTATCTGCACCACTAAGTCCGTCAGTTATTTCAGCAAGTTTATCAAAATCAACATGTTTTGGATCATTTTCTTCACTTATAGTTGGAATCTTGGCTGCATTAATTTTCAAGATACTCTTTCTACTTTCTTTATCTGGAAGTGGAATTTGAATAATTTTATCAAATCTTCCTGGTCTTAATAATGCTGGATCAATCATGTCTGCTCTGTTAGTTGCTGCTAATACAATGACACCGTGCATATTTTCCATTCCATCTAATTCTGTCAATAGTTGACTGACTACTCTTTCAGTTACTGCAGTTTCGCCACCAGCTCCTCTAATTGGAGCAATTGAATCAATTTCATCAAAGAATACTACACATGGCGAAGATTGACGTGCACGTTTGAAAATTTCTCTAATTCCCCTTTCTGATTCTCCTACCCATTTTGATAAAAGTTCAGGACCTCTTACAGAAACAAAGTTTGCTTCACTTTGAGTAGCTACTGCCTTTGCAAGTAGAGTTTTACCAGTACCACTTGGACCGTGTAACAATATTCCTCTTGGCATATTGTGTCCAAGTTTATCATAAAGACCTGGATATTTCATTGGCCATTCAACTGCTTCTTGTAGTTCTCGTTTAACATCTTCTAAACCACCAACATCTTCCCATTTGACATCTGGATTCTCAATGAAAACTTCTCTCATGCCTGATGGAGTGACTTCGATCAAAGCTTTCTGGAAATCTTCATGATTTACAATTAGTTTGTCTAATGTTTCAGGAGGAAGTTTTTCTTCTTCTAAATTCAAAACAGGTAGTAATCTTCTTAAACATTTCATAGCAGCCTCTTTACAAAGATATTCCAAGTCTGCACCAACATACCCGTGACTAACTGATGAAATTTTATCAAGATTTACATCTTCACCCAAAGGCATGTTTCTACTGTGAATTGCAAGTATGTCTTTTCTTCCTTTTTTATCTGGCACTTTAATTTCTATTTCTCTATCAAATCTTCCTGGTCTTCTTAATGCAGGATCAATTGCATTGGGTCTGTTGGTTGCTGAAATTACAATTACTTTACCTCTTGCCTCTAATCCATCCATTAATGACAACATTTGAGAAACAACTCTTCTTTCAACTTCTCCAGTAACCTCTTCTCTTTTTGGAGCAATAGAATCAATTTCATCCACAAAAATTATTGATGGTGCTTTTTCCCTTGCCTCTTTGAAAATTTCTCTTAATCTTGCTTCACTTTCACCATAGAATTTACTCATAATTTCTGGACCTGAAATACTAATAAAATGTGCATTACTCTCATTTGCAACTGCTTTTGCAAGAAGTGTCTTACCTGTACCAGGTGGACCGTATAACAAAACTCCTTTTGGAGCTTCAATTCCTAATTTTTCAAATATTTCTGGATGTCTTAATGGAAGCTCAATCATCTCTCTTACTTTTTTAATCTCATTGTGAATTCCACCAATATCTTCATAGGTTACTTGTGGAACTCCACGTAATGTTTCACCTTTTTCTGCAATATGGAAAACTGTTTTTTGAGTAACCAAAACAGCATCAGCTGATGGATTCACACCAATAACTTGGAAAGTTAGACGTCCACCAAAGTATGGGACCATTACATTATCTCCTTTAATCAAAGGAACACTTTCTAAGGCATCTGCAAGATATCTTTCATCAATAGGTGGGATTGCTTCTAATGGAGCAACTACTACTTTTTCAGCAGCTACTGCTTTAATTTTTCTTACAGATATTGTATCACCAATAGCAATTCCTGAATTATTTCTTCCAAGTCCGTCAATTCTGATTATTCCTTTACCTTCATCAGATGGATAAAGTGGAAGACATTTTGCTACAGTTCTTCTTTTACCTTTAATTTCAATAACATCGCCTGTGGAGGCATTTAACGTATCCATAGAATCATAATCAATTCTTGCTACTCCTCTTCCTACATCTCTAGTATATGCTTCAAGAACTTTGAGAGATAGTGCATTTTGACTCATATACAATGGCCTCAATTCTAATTTTTATACCTTTGTGGTAATTTCCATAACTTACAGTAAGAATACCACAAGCTTAAAATTCTCTTTAGGTAGGAAACGATCAACTTGGGTAAGAGACCATTAGTTAGAAGACGAGGCCGTGGAGGCAATCAATTTAGATCTACATCTACTGGTAAAGTAGGAGTAAAAGCAAATTATCCACGTTTTCCACTAGCAGAACAACACGAGGGAAAAATTATTGATCTTATACATGAACGTGGGAGAGAAGCACCTTTAGCAAAAGTTAGATTTGAAGATGGCTCTGTTTCATTTGTACCTGCAGTTCTAGGAACTACAGTTGGTTCAACTTTACAATTTGGATTAAAATCAAATATCGAACAAGGTAATGTCATTAGTGTTCAAAATATTCCTGATGGAACCATTGTTTGTAATATTGAAAAACACTTTGGTGATGGTGGAGCTATAGTAAAATCTGCAGGAACAAATGCAACCGTATTTTCACATGGTGATGATGGTGTAACAGTCAAACTCCCATCTGGAAAATTTACTACTTTGAATCCTAAAAACAGAGCTATGATTGGTACTCTTGCAGGTGGTGGTGCAAGTGAACGTCACTTTATGAGCGCAGGTAACAAATGGCGTAGTTTTAAAGCTAAAGGAAAGAAATATCCAATTGTTAGAGGTGTTGCTCAAGCAGCATATGTACACCCACACGGTGGTGGACGTCATCAACATGTTGGACAAAGTTCTACAGTTTCAAGAGATGCTCCTCCAGGTGCTAAGGTAGGTAGTATTGCTGCAAGAAAGACCGGCAGAGCAAGAATCAAAGAAAGAAAGTAGTTTTTACTTTAACCTAAAATTGATTAATAGCCCAATTAATTATTGTTGTAGTGTCAGATCAACGAGTTAGACTTTTTGTAACTGGGAAGGTACAAGGTGTTTTTTTCCGTCAAACGCTCAAAGTAATGGCAAAGAAAAACAATATTTTTGGTTGGGTAAAAAATCTTGATGATGGTAGAGTCGAAGCTGTTCTGGAAGGAGATGTAGAAAAAATCAGTAGATTAATTGAATGGGCTCATGGAGGTCCAGCCAACGCAAGAGTTGAAGATGTAGAAATTCGAAATGAGAAATTTATAGGAGAATTCTCAAAATTTGATGTATTGTATTAGTGAATTTCATAAAATGCATCTTTAATGATCTCAGAAAACTCTGAAATATCTTGATCTTTTTTAACTTGAATTATTTTAACTGGTTCTTTTCTGCTTCGTTGAACTTTAATTATTATGCCATCTCTTACAGGTTCTACATCTAGGAACCATCTGAATGTCATAGATTTACAAAAAACCACTCTGTGCATTCTTACATCTTCTACCACTTTGTCTCCTAACGAAAAGCAAAATTCTCTTATTGCATCAAATAATGGCAATACATGACTAGGAATTTGTTTTTTAAATTCTTGATAATTTCTTTTGTTACCAAATGAGATTATTCCTTCCACAAATTGAAAAATTTTATTTTAATTATAAAGGTAGTAGATCTGCTGGTTCCAGTCTAGACGAATAGCCCCATTTCAAGGCGTACAAGATCCGCCACGTTGACGAGGAAGCGTGGATGCTCCACCTTAGGATTGCTCCCTCCCGGACCTCATCCCTTTCGATGGTTCGGTCTTAGAAGTTATCCCTTCGGATATTTCTAGTCCTGCAACCACCCGCCTCGGCGTGATTTCATTTCCGCACACCAAGCGGGAATTACCCTTCTAGAGATTTACCCAACAGTTGCTGATCTCTGCATATAGCCGGTTTCAGAATAGGGCACGGCTGGCACCCTGATCCTACCTACTACCATTTTTCCTTAGAAAGTATGTTATATTTGCATTAGGTTTGATTTTCTTTTAGTTTTAAAACTACACTACAAACTGAGCATACATTACCTGTACATTCATTTCCACATTTTTCACATTTTGTTTTTTCTTTTGTGTTTGAATTTTTTACAACTTGTGATATTTTAAGAATTGATTGATACAAATTATTTTTAATTCCGCTATGTTGATTTTCTAACGAATTCAAAAATTCACGAATCTCAGTTCTAATTCCTTCATTCATGTGTGGACATGGTTCTGATTGAAATGGCATGTCATTTGTAAATGCATAAAAAACTATTTCAGATTCATAAATCTCACAAAACGGTTTTATTTTTCTTAAAGAGTTTGTAGAAGTATCAGGATCCATCCATCCAATTTTAGTCGTATCTCCAGATAACATGTTTATCACAAACGTTTGTAATGTGTCATCTAGATTGTGACCCGTTGCAATCACATCTGCCCCTATATCCTTTGCTGCATAATCAATAGCTCTTCTTCTTAAGGTTCCGCATATTGAACATGATGAAGTTTTTTCACTTTCACGTAGATCTAATGCTTCATCTAGTGTTAGTTCAAAAAGATCTTTGTAAGAATAGACTTTATGTTCAACATTAAGTTCTTTACAAAATTTTTCAACAATATCTAATGCTTCATTTCTATACCCTGGAATTCCTTCATCTATAGTAATTGCTTTAATTCTAAAACTATGAGTTAATGCCATTTCGTTAATAATTTTCAACAAAGCAAGAGAATCTTTTCCTCCTGAAACTGCAACTGCCACTAATTCATTATGTTTTATCATATTATATTTTGAAATAGTTTTAGCAGTTTTTCTCACAATTGATTTTGAAAAACATTGTGAACAAAGCTTTTCACCTGAATATTTTCTTGTATATGCAGGTGGGTTTTTACATCTGTCACAATTCATAAGATGAACCATCTTTTTTCATTAATGATTCTTTAGGTATTTTTAGATTGTAAACCATCCTGATTTTAAATACGATAAAGCAATGTTAAGGCCAAATAGAGCAAAAGTGAATGCATAGATTCCCCACATGACAATATTTACTGATTTGTCTGAAATTCTCTTATCGATAATTGTGTGAATGAATTTTCCTCCATCCAAAATTGGTAATGGGAGCATGTTGATAATACCTATAAAAAACGAAATCATCCAGAGCCATAACAAGAACATCGATACGTTAGGATCATTCCATTCGATGAAATTCATTATAGGTTTGTATGCAAATGTGTTATCTCTCATAATTCCAATTAATCCTCTTTCAGGATCTTCAGGCGAAGCCATTATCTCTACACCAAAATTTAATGGTTGACCATCTCTGATTACAGAAACACTTGCAGTATCACCTGGACTCAAAACCGGAAAGTCGACTGGACTGAATATCGGTATGTCATTAATCGATGTGATGATATCATTTGCAAGTAATCCTGCTTGTTCTGCACCTGAGTTTTCAATTATTGAAAGTATCAAAACTCCTTCTGGAAGTTCATAAAATGCACTAAGTAACGGCTCAGGTAAAACCATTGCAAAGAATGGATTTGTTAATAAAATAGCTCCTAACACAAATGCAAACATTACATTTGATGTAGCTCCTGCTCCAATTACTCTTAATTTGGAAATTTTTTTGGCTTTATCAAATTCTTCTTCATCTGGTTCTACAAATCCTGCAAACATTGCGATAAAAATAGCAAACCCTCCTGTTTTGATTTTTATTTTTTCTAATGCCGCAACAATTCCATGTGCCCCTTCATGAATTACTAGTACAATTGGAATTGATAATAGAAAGTAAGTAATAGATGATGCTGATGTCAGTGTAACTCCAGGAATAAGAACCGTTAATTCTGAGAATTCTGATTGTGCTACAAAAAAGTTTGAAACATTATTGAGCAAAAACCAGAATGCAAATCCCATCATAATAAAACCTGCAATTACACTCGTATCTGCAAACACTCTAATCCCTCTTTTTGTTCTACTAAGTAATTTTAAGAGAACTTCATTTACTCCTTTATTCTTGTATACTAGACTGTATGCCTTTATCTCAAAACCATATTTTTCAAACTTTAGTGCTTTTGCAATTATGACAATAACTACCCAAGCCATTAAGACATAGATAATCGAATTTTGAGTAATAAAATCAAGTTCCAAACTAATTGTTAATTTTTTAAGGTACGGACATTTATCGTTTACTATGAAACCAGTAATCATAATCTCAACTTATCCTAATAAAAAATCAATTTCTAAAATTGCTAATGAACTTGTATCAAACAAAATTGTAGCATGTGTAAATATTTCTAAAATTTCATCAATTTACTCTTGGAAAGGAAAAATCGAAAACTCTTCAGAATATCTAGCTATATTCAAAACAATTAACAAAAACAAAACAAAGTTAAAAAATAAAATTAAAGAAACTCATCCATATGATGTTCCTGAAATAGCTGAAATTGATGTTAGTTCAATTAATCAGTCATACATGAATTGGTTGGTAGATTCCACCAATTAGGATTCTACTGCATATCGTAACAATGATACAATTCCACCTAATCCTGAAACTCTAAGACCGATATCCGTAGATGAATCAACACTGAAAATTTTTACTCCTTTTGTTTCAGCATCATTTAGAAAGTCCATTACTTTCTGTTCATCATTTTCTTGAATGATTTTATCTGAAAATACTAATGATTCAACTGCTCCTACTTCATTTGCATTAAAGGTTTCATCATACCCCATAGTAAATTTCCTACTTGTTTTTTTTGCAAGAATCATTACCTCGTCAATTATTGATGATGCCTTAGCCAGTTTGCTATCAGACATTATTTCTTGCATTGTTTGAGATTTTGTAAATGTATATATTCCATCTTCTCCTCCTGAGTCAATTCCTTCTACAACTTGAATTTTATATTTTTGAAGTTTTTGTGACTTTTCAATAAAATTCCCAAACCTTTTTTTTGTTTCTCCAGGACCAAAAATTATTATTGTATCTCCTTCTTTGAAAATTGTTGATATGGCCTGCAACACTTGATCAAAGAATTTCTCAATATTGAAATTTGTTTTGTATCTTTTTCCACCAGAACCAGAGTAGATATTTGGCATAAATTCTAAATGTGTACCTCTTAATCTTGCAATTCCACTATCACTTGTATCAATTGCAACTAAAACAAAACTAATCTGATTATTACTTGATTCTAAAAGTTTTTTTTCTATTGGTAACCATTTTTTCTTTGAAATTGTAATACCATCATTTAGCTTTAAGATAAAAGAATGATGTGAACCATGCGGAACTGATTCATTACTTGATTCAGAAATTGTACCTCCTACTCTTAATCTATCTAACACATCATCGAGTGAAATCTTTTCTACTGATAATGCAACTCTAACTTTGATTCTCTCTCCTTTATCTGGTCTTGAATAGTCTTTGTCTTGTTTTAGAACTCTTGTAGTATCACCAATAACTTTGTCATTTTCTTTAATTATACGTCGTAAATTCAAAAGATCCTCTGAATCTTCTGGAATCACTGAAATTGAATTTTCATCTATTTCCTTTGTAATCATAATAATATTCTAATTTAGAAAAAGAAAAGAGTTTAACTTGTCGTTTCTTCTGGTTTTGTTTCTTGAGATTTCTTTTTCAGATAATTCTCAACCCATTCTAAAGTGAGAACTCCTGATTCAGACAAATTTGTTAAAGAATTTGCAGATGCTTCTCCTATAACTTTGCCATTGTTTCTTCTGATTTGTCTCCATTTTAGAGAAGTGTTTCCACTTTTTGAATTATAGATAATACCCAAGATGTCTTTTGCATTCACAAATGTAATGTCTCTAATTTTTTTCAAAGTAACTTTATCAGCAGCTTCGACATAAATTGCTCCCAAGCTATCTTCTCTTTCTGCAAACACCTCAAAATCTTCTAAATAAGCTCTTGGTGCATAGGATTTACAAGTACTAGATATGACAAATCTTCTAAAACTTTCTAATGATGCAGGAGTGTCTATTGTAACCATTTTGAATGATTGAACTTTTAGCCATTTATCAAGCTTCTTGAAAGACTCAATAGGAATCTGCTTAAAATATGCCTTGCAGGCCATGATGTACCTATCCCTTTGATTGATGATGAGGATCTTGAGTTCTGAGCCTGCCTTAGGATTTTAATTAATGCTGACCATAAACAAAACATGAAATCTCTAACTGAATATCTGACATTTGAAGTCAAAACAAGAAGAGCCTTTGTCAACATTACAAACGATGTGAAAAGTTTAGTTATCAAAAGTAAAGTCAAAGAAGGTCTTTGTCTTGTAAATGCAATGCATATCACAGCAAGTGTTTTCATTAACGATAATGAAGGTGGGTTACTACATGATTATGAAAAATGGTTAGAAGGATTAGCTCCTCACGCACCTACATCTCAATATGATCATAACAAAACTGGTGAAGATAACGCCGATGCACATCTTAAACGACAAGTAATGGGCAGAGAAGTTGTAGTAGCAATTACTGATGGTGAATTAGATTTTGGACCCTGGGAAGAAATTTTTTATGGTGAATTTGACGGAAAAAGACCAAAAAGAGTTTTAGTTAAAATCATTGGCGAATAATTATCCAAAGTCTGCATCACGTTTTTGACTTTGTGATTCATTCTTTCTTGCTGCATCTCTGAATTCATCATTATGGTTTTGTGGTCCATGTCCACATTTTACACATGCAATTTTGAATCCATCTTCATTTTTTTCATATATCTCACAGCCACAGAAGCATGCCATGATTGAATGTTATTTTATGATGATATATCTTTTGGGTTGTGTTTTGTTTATGCTGATTTACAACATTCACCCATTGGGATTTCGTGATCATGCGGACATTTTCTTGGATGTTTTAACATTACACAAAGTGCATCTGTAAACTGTTTATTCATATGATGTTCAATTCCACAAACCATTTCCTCATCAATTTCTACTTTGAGTGCACTATCCATAAGAACTTCTAATAATCTACTGTTTCGCATCATACTTGCTCCAATTCTTTCACCATCTTCTGTTAATCTTACTCCTGCTTTGTTGTAATTTACAAGATTTTTTACATTAAGTTTTTTGAGCATTTGAACTACACTAGGTTGCCTAACGTTGAGCATTTTTGCAATTGTACTTATTTTTACATCCTCTCCTCTTTCTTTGATGTGCCAAATTGCTTTAAGATACATCTCAACATGTTCTGCTTCTGCAGTCCCTACAAAGAGAGTCTCTTCATTCTCATCATTTAGTGAGTCCATATTAGACCTTCTTGGAATCTTTTAATAAATATTCAAAGTATTGACGTGCAAATCCTGCCAAACCCGCATGATCTGCCCAGATTGCAACAACTTCTGATGAATTTAATCCTCCGATTTCAGGTCCTAATAGAATTACAACATATCTTTTATCTGAAATTATGCCTCCTCCAAACAATCCTTTCTTGATTGTCACAGTAGCAACTCTTTTGATTGCCTTGATTGATTCTTTGTCCATCTTATCGGATGTAAGAATTGTAATGTCTACTCCCTTATCATGAAGTGATCTTAGTTTTGGTAATGCTTGTTTAACAAGTTCTACTCCAGCTTCTGGCAATGCAATCATTACTTCATTTCTACAAGTTTCAACCATTTCTAAAATTTTAGCTGCAATGTTTACTGCTCCTGATAATACCCATATGTCTGGTCTTTCACTAGTTCCGCTTTTTTCATAGAGTGGAACTAGTTCATTTAATATTATATTTTGATTCTGTGAAAAATCAGTTTCCATTTTTTGTTTTGTTGTCTCAAGACCTGTAGATGGAGATTTTGCAAAATATTTTGTTGGTCTTGAATCATCTGAACCAATCCAACCTTTTTCTTCTAAAGTTCCTAAAACCTCATAGATTTTTGAATAAGGAACTCCTGATTTTTGACTAAGATCTGATGCTGTTAATTCTCCAGACTTTAACAAAGCTGAAAATGTTCTGATTTCATAACTGGTAAGACCAATTTTTTCTAATGCTTTTCGTGTCTTGTCTGATATATTCATCTGCGATCTAGTCGATCAGTTTTGATATTTAAATCAGGTATGCCTACCTCCTAAATTCCCCACGGGGGCAAGTAGGAAATGCATTATATACCAATTCAGAAAAGTCACCAATGTAGGTATGGCACTAATTCAGATATCCAATCAATCAACTAAAAATTTAGGCAAAAAATCTACCATTAGATTTACTCAAAGTATATGTCCAGACTGTAACATGATTCTCGATGCTGAAGTCTTTGAGAGAGATAATCAAGTGTTTATGTCAAAAGTTTGTCCAACTCACGGCGAATGTGAGGAATTATACTTTGGTTCTTATGAAATGTACAAGAAATTCAGTACATATTGGATGGATGGCAAAGGTGCCCATTCTCCAAACGTAATGATTGACAAATGCTCATGTCCAAACAACTGTGGATTATGCTCAAACCACTTATCACACAGTGGATTGGCAAACATGATTGTAACTAACAGATGTGATTTAACATGCTGGTATTGTTTCTTTTATGTTAAGAAAGGTCTTGAAGGCGCTTACATGTATGAGCCAGATCATACTCAAGTTAGAGGTATGATGAAAACTCTAAGAGCAGAGAGACCAATTCCAGGAAATTCTATGCAAATTACTGGTGGTGAACCAATGCTTAGAGAAGATATTGCAGATGTTATTAAAATAATGAAAGAAGAAGGCGTTGATCATATTCAAATGAATACAAATGGTATCAGACATGCAATGGATCCAGAAGCTGCAAGAGAGGTAAGACTAGCTGGATGTAACAACTTGTATCTTTCCTTTGATGGTGTAACTGCAAGAACAAATCCAAAAAACCATTGGGAAATTCCTTATGCGCTTGATAGTTGCAGAAAAACAGGTACTACAGTAGTATTTGTTCCAACAGTAATCAAATCAATTAATGATCATGAATTAGGTGGAATTATCAGATATGCACAAAAGAATATGGATGTAGTTCACGCTGTAAACTTCCAACCAGTATCACTAACTGGAAGAATGGGTAAATCCGAACGTGAAAAATACAGAATCACAGTTCCTGATTGTGTTCAAAGAATTGAAGAGCAAACTAACGGTGAAGTAACTGTTGATGATTGGTTCCCAGTCCCAAGTTGTATGCCATTAACAAATGTAATTGAAGCATTCTCAAGCAAACCAAAATATGAGTTATCAATTCACTTTGCTTGTGGTGCAGGAACATACATCTTTGAAGATGCAGACACAAAGAAGTTTGTTCCATTAACAAAATTCTGTGATATTCAAGGAATGTTAGAATTATTTGAAGATAAAGCAGAAGAAATTCGTTCTGGTAAAAACAAGTACTTTACAATGCTTGAAGTTGTTAGAAAACTCAAAGGCTTTGTTGATACAAAGAAACAACCTGCAGGATTAGATTTAGCAAAGATGTTTGGCAATATCTTGATGAAGAGATCATTTGATTCAGTTGGTTCATGGCACGTCAAGGGACTATTCCTCGGTATGATGCACTTCCAAGACAAATACAATGAAGACCTTGAAAGATTACAAAGATGTGATATTCACTATGTAACTCCAGATCTCAGAATAGTTCCATTCTGTGCATTTAATGTGATTCCAGAATGGTATAGAGATAGAATTCAAAAGAAATATTCTATCACTGTAGAGGAATGGGAAGAAAGAGAAGGCGTCAAATTAGAAGATGGTCTATACAGAGGTCTTATGAGACGTGGAGCAGGTGATGAACTTGCAGCAGGATGTGCAAAGAGCGAAATGTTCCATCAAGCCGCTCAAGCAACTATGTAAACTGGTTAAATTATTTTATAATTTTAATTCTTTTGTCCGTTTACACTAATTCCACTTTCAATTTCATTAAAGTGAGAAATCTTTAGTTTTGAATCTTTAAACCATTTCTTTACTTCTTTAACAGAATGCCTGTATGCGTATTCTGGGAAATACCAATCAAAGTTTGTTGCAACACTTTGCTCAAATGGAACATCTCCTGACCACCAACATTTCAAAAAATTCCAATAAATAAATCGCTGAACATCATATGTCCCTTTTTTGATATTTAGAACCGGAATATCTTTTGGAATGGTAATTTTTTTATTAATTTTTGAAAGATTTTTTCCTAAAATTGCCATGTCCTTTGATAACTCAATACATTGTTTTTCAGTCATTTTGACAGTAGATTCACGAATAAAGGTATCTGCAAATTCTCTAATAGGTCCTTTAATCTTGTATACGTAAATTGAAATTAATCCCTTTTTGGCAAGAAGTTTTGTAAGCATCTTGAATGAACTTTCTGTATCTTTTGTATGGTGTAAAACCTGATCTGAGCAAATAAAATCAAAGAAATTTTTCTTAAATGGAAGTTTTCTAATATCTGCTTGAAGAAAATGAACGTTAGGAAGATTTCCGTATTTTTTGTAGGCAAAAAGAACACTTTCACTTGCGTCAATTGCAAAAACTTGTGCATCAGGATTTGACGAAAATAGTTTTGCACTATTTCCAACACCTGTACCAGCATCAAGAATTTTTGTCCTGGTCTTCAAAAATTTATTAAAATTCGTAGTTGTTTTCCATCCAAATCTCTCTAAAAACCATTTTTTTTGTCCATTAATCCAGTTTTTTGTATGATAAGTTTTATTGTATTTTTTCCATTTTGAAGAAAAAGAATTTTCTGTGTCCACAAAAGTTTTTGCAGTATCGACAACTAACCTTGGAATTCCATCTTTAATTGGAAATTTGTGTTTATTTAAACAAATTAAATTTCCTTCAATAATCTCATCTTTCTTTTTCTTCAAAGATTTTAAAACAAGTTTTTTCGAGCATTTTGGACAAATTAGATGCTCTACAAGAAAATCTTTCATAAAATAATTTCAGATTAAAGGGAAATAAAAACCAGTAATGTGAAAAAATCAATTATTGTATCAAAATTCTTTACAATGATAAAGTTGTATTTTCATTCATTTCTTTTGTAATAAAAATTCTGTACCATATTTCTAATGCAAGAAGCCCCAAGAATTTATTTACATATCTCACATTTGGTTCAGAATTAAGATTTGATAGATGCTTTTTAACCCATTCACTGCTAATCAAATTATCTTGAAGAATTCTAGCATTATCTAGGTAGTGTGTACATAATTTACTTCCAAAAGATTTCCATAAATTGATAGTATTGACTGAAAAACCTTGTTTTTTGGGAGTGATCAGATTAGGATCTATATGTTTTTCCAAAATTGTACGTAATGGAATTTTTCCAATATTGTTTTCTTGATTATATTTGAGAGAGTTTTTTAGATGTGGAGCAAATTTCAATAATTCTTTTGACAATAATGGTGTTACAGCGTTAAGTTCAAAATATGAATAAAATTTTGAATTTAATGGAATCCAATTATACAACAATTTTCCATTAATGTCAGCTAGAAATACTTGGTCAAGAGGAGGTAATGAATTTTCAAAATATGGAAGAAGTTTTGCATAAATCTCATCCCAAGAAAAGTTTAGATTCTTACCAAACAATTCTTCTTGATCAGGAACCCAATCTCTTTCGTGACAATCTAGGTAAAGCTTAGTTTTTTCTATTGATGTCATTTTTACATCATAATTTGATAAGAATTTTTCATAACGAAAAGTATATCCACCAAATAATTCATCACCACCATCTCCTGATACTAGTGATTTTGAAAATTGTTTTGCAGTTTTTACCATATGATACCAATGTGTATCCCAAAATGGCATTTTGATAATGCTGATTGCTTTAGGCAATTCTTCAAGAAAATTATCTATAGAAACAATGTTGTGATTTGCACTAAATTTTTCTGCAATTTTTGTTGCAATTTTTGTTTCATCCACACTATCAGCAAATTTTACTGAAATTGCTTCAATTTGAATTTCTGGTAAGGCTTTTCTTAATAATGCTAGAACTAAGGTTGAATCTACGCCACCACTAAGTGCTACAGAAATTTTTTCTTCTGTTACCGAATTTTTAATTGAATTAATAATTAATTCTTCAATTTTATGCACAGGATTTTGATATTCTATAACTTCAAAATCATCTGAACTCAATTTTTTATTGGGAATTTTTAATGATGGATAATATCTCAAACTTAGTATTTCCTTAATCATTTTGGAATAATTTTCAATGCTCATTTACTTAATACCCTGAAAATTCATTCAGTTTTGTGTCTTTATATGGCTCTCGATTGCCTTGTAAGATTTAAAGATATGATTATTCCATCAAATTCGTGAAATTTGTTGTAACTGGTGGTTCAGGATTTATTGGTAGTTATATTGTAAAACATTTACTTGAACACAAGCATGAAGTTACAGTAATTGATAATTTTTGGAGAGGTAAATTATCTAATTTATCCGGAATTGAAGATCAAATTTCAATAAAGAAAATTGATATTCTAAATTTTGAAGAACTCAAAAGAATTATTTCTGATTCTAATGGAATTTTTCATCAAGCTGCACTTACATCAGTTCCTGAATCATTTTCTCAAAAAGAAAAGTATCATCAAGTCAATGTAAATGGAACTGAAAATATTTTTAAAATTGCACACGAATTTGGATTAAAAGTTGTATATGCAAGTAGTTCTAGTGTATATGGAAATACTGAATCTGTACCTATAAAGGAAGATTTTGATAAAAATCCAATTAATCCATATGGAATTACTAAATTAGAAGACGAAAAATTAGCGAAAAAATATCACGAACTTGGAGTTTCAATCATTGGTATGAGATACTTTAACGTCTATGGAATTGGACAAACAAATGACTATGCTGGAGTAATTACTAAATTCTTTGATTGTATTAATAATAATGAATCTCCAATTGTTTTTGGTGATGGTTCACAAGTTCGTGATTTTGTATCAGTTAAAGATGTTGCAAAGGCTAATCTTCTTGCTATGAATAGTAAAACTGATTTTGCATTTTTAAATATTGGAACGGGCATTGTTACATCCATTTTAGATCTTGCAAAAATTATGATTAAACTTTCAGGAAAATCACTTGAAATCAAATTTTTGAAATTACCTGAAGGTGATGTAAAAGAAAGTCAAGCTGATGTTAATCTTTCTAAGAAATTAATTAACTGGACTTATGAAACTCCTTTAGAACAAGGATTGAAAAATTTCTTTTTTACTTAATTTTCTTTTAATAAATTTTCATAAAAATTTGTATATTTTGGAAGTAATACCTCCCATGTTAGATTCTTAATTACAAAATTATATCCAGCCTGACCAATTTTCCTTGCTTTATCTTTATCACTAAGTAAATTGTTTATTGTTTCAATCAATTGAGTAGAATTTTCAGGTTCCACCAACAAACCATTTTCTTCATTAGTAATTAGTTCTGGAATTCCGCCTACATTTGTTGCAATTACAGGAATTTTGAGATAGAATGCTTCCTTAATTACTTGAGGTATACTTTCCATTCTTGATGGTACAACTAAAACAGAGGATGATTTCAAAATTGACATTGTATTTTCCCAATCTAAATCTGTACAATAAACTACATTCCCATTTAATCTTGATTCAATATTTTTCAAGATGTCTATTCCTTTCTCATAACTATCTCGTCCAATGAAAGCAATTTGATTTTCTTTTTTTGAAACATCTTTAATTTTTTCAAATTTTTTTGTATCGAGAGGCGCATACAAGAATTCAAGATCTATTCCCAATTTCTTTTTGTAGGATTCTTTAACGGCTTTGGAGTCTGTAGTTAATTTATCTGCCCATTTCAAAACTTTAAGTTCATTTGAACTAACTGCTTTTGCAGTAACATTGGAATGTAATGATTGGACTTGGTCTGAATATATGCCATGTATTGACAATACTTTTTTCTTGGCTTTAGTATATTTCATGGCAAATGCAGATGGAAAGTTAAATGCATGCACAATGTCAAATTTTTCATTTTGAATAATTGCTCTTAATGAACTAAATGCAGCAAAACTTGGATTCTTTAATTTTTTAATCGGAATATGTGTAGTTTTCATGAGTTTTACCTCATACCCATACTCATTGAGTTTGTCAGCTACTCTTTTTGCATGTCCACCAATTCCACCTGAAAATCTTGGAGAAATAAAAAGAATTTTCATGTCTATTTGATTTGTAATTGAACTCTACTAAATTAATATGACTAGAAAATTACACTATTTGTATGGAAAAAGAAAATTTGAGTAATTTTCCCATACTCATAATAATATCTAAAAATTATTAATTTTGAATTAGATGAAAACCTGTATAGTACTTGGAACTCGACCTGAAATAATCAAACTTGCCCCATTAATCAAAAAATTAGGTAAAAAAAGATGTTCAGTAGTTTTTTCAGGACAACACTATGATCAAAAAATGTCTCTTCAATTTATTGAACAATTGGGACTTCCCAAACCCGATTATTCATTAAAAATTACTCATTCAAATCCCTCATACCAAATCAGTGAAATAATTGAAAAATTACATAAAATTTTGATAAAAGAAATTCCTGATAATGTAGTGATACAGGGTGATACAAACACAGTCTTAGCTTCTGGAATCTGTGCTATAAAATCTGAAATTCCAATCTGTCATGTTGAATCAGGATTAAGAAGCTATGATTGGAGAATGCCTGAAGAACATAATAGAATTACCATTGATCATTTATCTGAACATCTTTTCTGTCCAACAAATATTGCCAAAAATAATCTAAAATTAGAAAATGTCCATGGAAAAATCCATGTTGTTGGTAATACAATAATTGATTCTGTTAATATGTTTTCAAAAATTTCTTCTAAAAATTCTTCTATTTCTGTTCATTTAGATAATTTTATTTTGACAACAATTCATAGAGCTGAAAATGTAGATAATAGAAGATCTTTAACAGAAATAATAAAAGGATTAATCAATTCAAAACAAGATATCATTTTTCCAATTCATCCTAGAACTAAGAAGAGATTAAATGAATTTGGATTATTAAATAAACTAAAAAATTCTGATAATATTTTGTTGTTTGATGCACTTGGTTATTTTGAAATGTTAGAATTAATGAAAAATTGTTCTTTTATAGTGACTGATTCAGGAGGGATTCAGGAAGAAGCTACTGCATCTTCAATTCAAAAGAAAGTTTTGGTTATTCGAAAAACTAGTGATAGACCAGAATCAATTCATGCCAACATGGCTCAATTAGTAAAATTAGATGGCAAAAGTATTTCCAAAAAAATTAATCAAACTTTTCTAAATCCAAAATTCCCAAGAAAAACTTCGCCTTATGGAAATGGAACAACATCTCAAAAAATAATTAAAATTCTTCAAAAAGAATTCTAGTTTTTTCTAGCAATTTCTAAAATTTCGTTTACAACATTATCCCATGAGAATTTTCTTACCATTTTTTCAGATTCTTTACCCATTGTAATCATTTGTTCAGTATTATTCAATAATTGGTTGATTTTCATGACTAAATCATCTTCCCCATCAATAAAAAAACCATTTTTTTCATTTACCAAAACATCATTTGGGAGTGTATTTTTTTGAGCAATGATTGGTAGTGATGCTGCCATGTATTCTAAAACTTTAATCGGTAATGCTCCTGATGTGACATCTGTAAGGCGTAATGGACCAATACCAAGTATGGCATCTTTTAGTTTTTCAGGAATATCCTTACGCTCAATCCAACCTACAAATTCAACATTAGACTCTATCTTTTTTTGTTTAACAATTTCTTTTAATTTTTCTAATTCCGGACCACTTCCCATTAATACTAATTTAACATCATTATGTTTTTCAATAATTTTTGGAAGTGCATTTAGTAAAATATCTAAACCTCTATGATAGTACATAGCACCAGTGAAAACTATTTTTTTAACTTCGTAATTATTAACATGACTAAATAAATTTAGATTAACTCCATTTGGAAGAATAGAAATATTTTTTTCTAAAATACCATATTCTGAAATAACTATATTCTTTGTTTCTTCATTTGCAACTAAAACTTTGCTAGAATTTTTTAAAGTTTTAGCATTAAGAATTTTTTCAATTTTTCTTTGAATTGATTTTAAACCTGTTGCTTTATCATAAATTGCATCATCAATTTTTACTATAGAAGGTATTTCTAGTTTTTTTGCAGTTTCAACTGCTGCTTTTGGAGCTAAATGAAATGGATGAAATATTGAAAAAATAAAATCAAATTTTTGATTTTTTCCAATTTTGGTTGCTTCCTTGATCATATTTGTATGACATCTTCTTGCTGCAACTTTAATCTTAGATTTTGATGGTGAGTCAGTTCGAATTACTTTAATTTTGGAATTTAATTTTGGTTGATAAATTTCCCCATTCCAATCAATTTGGGGAGTTATTACCGTAACATCATTTCCCAATTCAGCTAATTTGTTAATAATATCAACAATTACAACAACTCCTCCACCACTCATGGGTGGAAAATGAAAAACCATTACAAGAATTCTCATAAAGTTTAGGCTTTTATGGAACAAATAAAAGATTACCATGAATTGAGCAAATCTTTTGATAATGTCAAAGATTGGTTACTTTCTTCTGGATTGACAATTACAGCCTCAAATGATGAAAATTTAGGGGCCGTTCATGCCTATATTGATGAAAAAAATGAAAATTATGGTTTTCTTTATCCTGAAATCACAGGATATTTTATCAATTCTCTAAAGTTTTTGTCAAAACATGATGAGGATCATGTTGATTTAGCAAAAAATTCTGCAGATTGGTTGATTAAACTTTTTGAAAATAATGGTGGAATTATTCAATCATTAGAACAAAAACTTGTTTATTCATTTGATACCGCAATATGTGCAAATGGTTTGTTAGATTGTTATGATCTCACAAATGATAAAAAATATCTTAATTATGCACAAAAACTTCTTAATTGGATTTCTATAGATTCTCTTAATTCAGATGGAACATTAAAACCATACTTTGATTTATCAACAAAGAAATTTTCTGAAAGTAAGGATGTATGGTATAAACAAAAAGGTTGTTTGCATGTTAAATGTTGTATTCCATTTTTTCATTATTATAGAATTACAAAAAATGATGATTTTTTAGAACTAGGTATACAAATTGCAAATTCAATAAATAAATTCACTAACGATGATGGAAGCATTAGACTTCATCTTGATCAAAAAATTATTCACTTACATTCTTTTTGTTATGCATTAGAAGGATTAATTCATGCTTATGATGTTACCAGAGATGAAAAATATCTTTCAATTTGCACAAAAGGAATTGATTGGTGTATATCAAAAATTGAAGAAGATGGAAGTATTCTATTGTGGTATTTATCAAAATATCCAAATGCAAAAACATCTTATCATATTGCCCAATTAATCCGAATTTTGATTCTTATTCAAAAATTGAATAAAATAGAGTATCCTTTTCCAATCGAAAAATTATTTGATTATCTAATACAATTACAATCTGATAATTCTTCCAAAATGTATTTTGGAGGTTTTTATGAAGAAAATTACAAGAGCTTTTTAGGTTGGAAGAAACGTGAAAGATTAAATTCATGGGGTTCAATGTTTGCTCTTCAAGCAATCTATTGGAAAGAAAATTTGTCAAAAATTACCTTTGATAATGAGGCTAGTCTACTTTTTTAACTAAATTCAATTTAAAAACCTCTTATCTTATTGTAAAAAAATGAGTACACCTGAAACTTGGGATCAAATTTATGAAAATTTTGATGATTTTAATCCTGTAGATCAGGCATTTTATGATAGATTAACTAGTATTTTGAATGAGGAAATTGAGGGTCTATCAAGTATTTTAGAAGTAGGTAGTGGATCTGGAGTTTTAGTATCTTATTTTGAAAAATCTGGATTATTTTCTGTAGGGATGGATCGAAGTATTATGCCACTCAAAGTTGCAAATTCCAAATTTGGTGCAACGAATCTAGTTTCAGGAGACATGTTTAGAATACCATTCAAATCAAATTCTTTTGATGTTGTATGGAATGAAGGTGTTTTGGAACATTTCAAAGATCCAAAAAATCTTGAAGCATGTAAAGAAATGACAAGAGTTTCTAAAAATCTTGTAATCATTTCAGTGCCCAATAGATACACTGTTTGGCCTATACGAAAAACCATACTCAAAGCAACAAAAAAATGGCCATATGGATATGAAGAGTCTTATTCACCTGGTCGATTGAAAACATTAATGGAAAAATCTGGTCTTACTGTAGATTTAATCAAGGGTGTCAGAATCATGCCTCCAATTAAAGAAAGAAAAAAATTTTCAGATATTGCTGCACTAGGAACACTCACACTTCCCTTAAGTAAAAAATCTGTTGAGAGAATATCTAAAAAATCAGTTATTTTTGAATCAAAACATGAATCACTTGCAAAACTTTTTGGTTATGAAATCATTGCTATAGGTAGAAAAAAATAATTCTATTCTCCTAGATAATACAATTCAGTTCTTGATTGTTTATTTTTTCCAAGCTTTGTTTGACAATCATAAATACATGGTAAGACTGATTTTTCATATATTGACATAATTTTCTCCTTATCGACTAAATGATGTTGTACAATACACATACAACTAATATTTTTGATCCTTTCATAATCTAAATCATTTAATCTTTCAAAATCTAATTCTGTAATTTTATTTTCCTCAAGATATTTTTCTACATAATCGATGTTAAAAAATGGATCATATCCAAAAATTTCAAAACCTCTATTTTTCATTTCTTTAATTAATTTAAAACTTGAAGAATCTCTCATGTCTTCAATATTTGGTTTATATGATAATCCACACACTAAAACTGATTTTTCAAGTCCTTTTTGTTCAAGAATTTGCTCAATTTTATCTGTGATGTATATTGGCATTTTTAGATTGATTTCTAAGGCATTTTCTATTGTGATAAATTGTTGATTCATTTTTTTAGCAGATTCTAGCAAAAAACGTGGATCCTTTGGAATACAATGTCCTCCCGCTCCAGCTCCTGGATAATGTGGTAAAAACCCAAAAGGCTTTGTTGCAGCAGCATCAATTACTTGTTTGACGCTAATTCCTAGTTTATCGCATAAAATTGCTAATTCATTTACTAATGAAATATTTACTAATCTGAAAGCATTTTCAAATGATTTTACAACTTCTGCGATTTTAGGTTTTTCTACACGAATCAAATTTCCATTATTGACATTTTGATAAATTTTCTCTGCAATTTCAAAACTAATATCATCAGAACAATAAATAACTCTAGGAATGTTTTCAATTCCCCACTCTTTATTTTGAGGATCAATTCTTTCTGGACAAAAACATAATCCAAAATCATTTCCTATGGAATATCCTCTTGATTCAATAATTTTCTCTATTTTTTCAGTAGTTCCAACTTCTATACTACTTTCTAAAATTATTGCATCTCCTTTTTTGGAATATTTAAGAAAGCTTTCGACTGCAGATTTTACAAAAATATCTGATGATGTGGTTTCTGTAGGAATTGGAGTAGGCACACAAATTATTCCAATTTTGGGATTTGAATCTGTATTTGATTTGTCATCTAATTCCAACAATCCTCTTTCTCTAGATTCTAAAAATTCATTCTTCAACAATAATTCAGAATCCATTAATTGATTATTTTGTAATCGTTCAATTCTTTCTGTATTCACATCAATTCCGATTACTTTGAATCCGTTTTTTGATAATCTTACTGCTAATGGAAATCCTACATATCCCAATCCATAAATCTCAACAACAAAGTCATTTGATTTTATTTTTTCAAATGATTCTTTAAGATTCATACTGCTGATATTTTTATTCAATTTTTAACTATTTGTATTGTTTGTTACTTTGACATTAACTCAAGATAAATCTCTGATTCTCGTTTTTCTATAATATTTGAATCAAATTCCATTGCTTTTTTTATTCCTTTTTGAGACATTTTTTCTCTTTGTTCAGATTCATGAAGTAATTTATTGATATTTTCTGAAAATGACTTTGGATTATTTTCTGAATACATTACAGCATCTCCCAATTCCCCGGCTGAATTATTTTCGCTATATGGAATTAGTACAGGTAACCCCGATGCCATGGATTCGATAATTGGGATAGGAATTCCCTCTAATTTTGTATCGTATGCTAATGCAAAAATTTCTGCAGATTTGTAGTAATCTTGAATTTTTTCATTTGGTACTGAACGCATAATGCTGATTTTTTGTTTTAAATCTAGTTTTTCTATTAATTTAGTTAATTTATCATACAATGCCCCATCTCCAATTATCAAAAGATTGGCATTCACATTTTTCATTGCATGAATAAGACATTGATGGTTTTTTGGTTCAATTAATCTGCCTACTGAAATAATCATAGGCGTAGATATATCATTAATTTTTTTACCAGAACTAAATCTTTCAAAATCAATTTTATTGTAAAGAACTTCAGGTTTTTTGATAGTGTGCTTTTTTACATATGATTCAATTATTTGATATACAATTGTAATTTTATCTGCATTTTCTAATACAAATGGTTCAATTTTCTTTTCGGTATATTTTAATGCCAAAAATTTTTTAATACTTTCTTTTTTTGCTATCTTTCTCATGTGATCATATTGAGTATGTAAAGAGAGGAAAAATGGAATTTTTAATTCCTTAGCACATGATGCAGCATACCATCCTGATAATAATGAATTGTAACTTCTAATCACATCTGGTTTTAATTCCTTTACTAATTGTAAGATTTTAGAAAGATCTTGATTTCTATTTCTATTGCTACTTTTACCAATTGCATGAATTTTTAATTTGGCAGTTCCAACTAGCTTTTTTACTTTTTCTTCTTCAATTTCTATATCTGCTAGAGAAATAATATCTATCTCATCAAAAATATTTTTAGGATTAAAGTATCGTTCTTTAATTTCTCCTTTATTATAATAGTCAATTATTGGATCAGATGGAAAAATACAGAGTTTTTTATTCATAGAAATTTTTTCCATTTATCATTATTTGCATATTGTTACATAAAATTTCTTATAGTTGTAAACGCTGCCTTGAATAACTCTCTTGTTTCTTTATCAATTGTGCTCATAACTGCAAAATAAAATCCTGCAGAAATTCCTATTAACCCGATTATCTGTGGTGCAAATGATATGGCTTCTGAATTTGAATAATCTACTAATGTTACCATGTAAAATGTCAAGAATCCCATCAAAATTGAGGCAGCTAAATATTTGGAAATTGCCTTTAATGGGAATGAGAAAGCAAGTATTTTCTTTGCTAAAATTAGCTTATAGATTGTAAAAGGAATGTTTGTAATTAGTAGAACAAAAGCCCAGATTTGACCAAATTCTACAAATGATATCTCATCGTTCCAAATAACTAGTGTTAAAACAGTAATTGCTACTAGATATACTGATTTGAAAATAAGATCAATTGTAGGTAATTTGAACAAATTTGAATGAATTAAATCCTTTTGTGAGAATTTTCCCATTACGTCAACTCTTTCTGTTCCTAAAATAATATTTTGAAATACTACTCCAAATACTAATGATAGACTATACAAAGATAATATTTGTAAAATAAATTCTGAGGAAACATAATCTGGATTCAGTAAAAATAACAATGGTTTTGCAAGAATTATTGTTCCGACAACAATTGGCAATGTGAATAAAACAACCATTTTGATTGATGTAACAATATCTATGCTCTTTCCACCCCCTAGCAATTTTATATACAATGGATATGTGAAACTTAATCCAAATTCTGCCATGGCTGAAAATACAAATGCAATTTTAAACACCGTAACTTGAACAAATGATGATGTAAGTAAAGTAACTACTAAAATGTCTGATGTAAAAACAACATCTGACATTCTGTCATACAAAGGAATCCATAATGACTTGATAATTTTTTTAATATTTTTAATTTCAACTTTCTTTTTAATTTCTTTTCTTATCATTGAAGATAACGAAATTATCTGAATAATCTGAGAGATAATTAGCACATAGATTACATCTATTAATGAAAAATTACCTAAACCATAAACCATGGCAAATGCAATAATTACTTTAACTATTTCAAAAATGAGTGTACCATATGCTTGGAATTCTGGTTTTTTCCCATTTGATATAGCATTAAGTGAATGTATCAAACTTCCAGTAATTACTTGTAAGGAAGCTACAAGTAAAATTGGAAACAAATTTTCAAATTCATCAATAAAGATTATTGCTGCAGTAAAAAATGCTAAAACTCCTCCTAATGAAAAAATCGATGTTAAGAATACGCCATATCTAGCAATAGGAAGTTCTCTTGCAGTGTATCTAGTATACCAATAACCTAAACCTAATGCCGGCATTACCCCATAAATCATTAAAGAACCAATGATACTCCATTCTCCATATTCTACTGAAGATAGATTTCTTGTGATTAGAGTGGTAAATGCCAGTCCTGTAAAAACACTAACTATGGCACTGATAAAACGAACCATACCTGAAAATCTTAGTCTAACGTCACTCATGCGGCTTTCTCTTTCTCATTAAATTAAACAATTACTGTTTAATCTCCAAATCAACCAACATAATTTCTCCAAAAGCTTATTGTTGGATAGCTGAATTTCTTATTATATCAAATAATTTTATTTAGAAATATGATTAATTCTGGTCCTATCGTTATTTTTGGAGAAAAATCTGCTGAAAATAACTCGATTTTATATGTAAAAGAAGAAGATTTTCAAATTCTTGCAGGTGAGGAATCCTTTGGAAATCCTCTTGAATTCCTGATGGGAATAGAAAAATCAAAAATTAATTCAAAATCTTTTCTCGAAAATTTTCAATTTAGTGATTTTTCGTTATGGTGGTTTATTCACCCATCAGTTTATCCAAAAATAAAAAAATGCATAAATTTTATAGAAAAATTTGAAGAATTCTTATCTGAAAAAAAACCTTCAAAAATTATAGTTTCTGAAAATTTTTCCAATATTGATTTGATAGAACAAATCTCACATAAACATAGAATCAAATTAGAAAAGAATTTTTCAACAAATATTAAAAATAAATTTTTTAATAAATTTAAACCAACTTTCCAAAATAACCGTTATCAAAAAATCCATTCTAAAAAAACTGAAAAAAGAAAAACAATGTTTCAATCAAAATCAATTCCTGATATACAAAAGAAAATTATTTTTGCTATTCCAACAATATATCATAGAAAAATCATTGATCATAAAACTGGCGAATCATATTTTGGTGAATATATTCAGCAACCCATTATTGATCATGTAATGAAAAATCATAATATTATTGGAATTGATTTTGATTATACTTTTGATGGTGAATTTAATGTATTAGACAATCGACTTAATTCAGAAATTGATTGGATACCTTCAGAGATGTTATTATCTGATTTACCTACAAAAATTTTAAATGATTTTTTAAATAAATATAACAACTTAATCTCTGAAAAAGAATTTCAGCAACTATTTGTATATAGAGAAATTTCATTATGGAGTTCCATCTCTTATACATTCAAAATGATGACTTTTTCATCCTATATTCCATCTTACATTCATTATTTGATTTCTCTAGAAAATTATTTTAAAGAACACAAACCAAAAACAATTTTTCTTTCGTATGAAACTGGTCCATATGGATTAGCCATGATTTTAGCTGCTGAAAAAAATAACATTAAAACAATTGGGGTTGCTCATGGTGCAATTGATAAATTCAATCCAATGTATTCCTATGATCAAATTAGAAACAAGAATTTTCTCCTAGGATTTCCTATTCCTGACATAACATTGGTACATGGAGAATTCTCCAAAAATACTATGGTTTCTCAAGGATATCCATCTAATCAAATTTTAGTTTATGGTAATCCTACTTTCTTTAATCTACATAAACTCAAAAATTCATTATCTCAAAAAAATTTATTCGAGAAATATAACATTAAAAAAAGTCAAAAAGTAATTCTTTATGGAACTGAATTTCTTCAGGAAAAATATTCTGCTCAAGGGAAATATAATTACAATTCTTTAATTTGGAAAATTCTTCTTGAGAATTTTGGAAATAACTCAGAATACGAATTAATTCTAAAACCACATCCAAATGAAAATATAGAAATTTATAAAAAAATTCTTGATGATTCTTCTGTAAATAATGCAAGAATAATTTCTGATGATCTGTTTGAATTAATTCATATTTCTTCAATTGTGATATCTGTATTTTCAAATATTATGACTGATGCCTTATGTTTTGAAAAACCAGTTATTCGTGTTACTTTTGATAATATTAAACATACTGTTCCATATGAAAAATTTAATGTTGTTTTAAGTTCAAATCTTAATGAACTATCAAATAATGTTAAAAGAATTTTATCTGATCAATCTATTATCTCAGATTTACAAAAAAATTTACCTGCATTTCTATTAGAACAAAATAATATTCCTGAAAATAACCCGAATTCTATTATTGATAAAATTCTTGATTAACTAATATCTTTTTCATACCAAAACATTTTCATTTTGAAATTATTTTTTTCAAAAATTTTTTTACTTTCTTCATTTTCAATTTTTACTAATGCAATTAGTTTTTTAATACTTTCTTTTTTTGCTTCCTTTTCTACTAATTCTAAAGCTTTTGTAGCAATTCCTTTAGATTGATATTCTTTTTTGATCATTATTCCTACATCTTCATTCAAAATTCTAACATATCCAACAGTTTTTTTGTTAAATTTTATCATCCAATGATGAAAATTTTGATTTTTTTCATTTTCAGTTAGATATGCATAATGCTCATCCTTTTGTATGGGCTTAGTTTGTTTATAGAACATTTGAAAAAACTCATTTCTAAGTTCCAAAATTATATCCCAATTTTCTCTTTTTACAGGCACTAATTCAATATTCAATAATTTAAAACAGATTTTGATGTTTTTATTCTTATACTAAAACAAATTATAGGTTGATAATTATTTTAATAGTATGAAAATTTCGATTAATAAAAAGAGAATTGGTGATGATTCACCTGTTTATTTTATTGCTGAAGCTGGAATAAATCATAACGGTGATTCTAAGATTGCTAAAAAACTGATTTCTGCAGCAAAAGATTCTAATGCTGACGCTGTTAAATTCCAAACTTTTCGAGCTGATGATATTACAACAACTGATTCAATTTATTATAAATTATTGAAAAATTTAGAATTAGATGATGATGTTTATTTCGAGCTTTCTGATTTTTCGAAGAGTGAAGGAATTACTTTTCTTTCCACTCCTTTTAGCAACAAAGCTGTTGAATTATTGAGTAAAATCAAATTACCTGCATATAAAATAGCTTCTGGAGATCTTACTGATTTCCCTTTGTTGGAAAATATTTCAAAGAAAAATAAACCAATTATTTTGTCTACTGGAATGGCTAATCTCACAGAAATTAAACAAGCAGTTAAAGTTATAGAAAAAAATAACAATAAAATTATTTTATTACATTCTATTTCTGGATATCCTTACCCAATTAAAGAAGCTAATTTGAAAGCAATTACTACTATTTCAAAAAATTTTGATTATCCTGTAGGTTTTTCTGATAATGGAAATAATAATTTAATTCCATTAATGGCGGTTGCATTAGGTGCAAAAATTATTGAAAAACATTTCACACTAAATAAAAAAATGAAAGGCCCAGATCAACCAATTTCTGCTACTCCAAATGAATTTGCAAATTTAGTTCAACAAAGTCGTGACTTTGAACGCATGTTGGGTGATGGAATAAAAAAATGTCAAAATAGCGAAATTTCCACTAGGAAAAATGCTAGGAGAAGTCTTACCGCACTTTCAAATATTTCTAAAGGGGAAAAAATTATGCACGATATGATCGCAATCAAGCGACCTGCAACGGGAATTGAGCCTAAATATTATTCAAAAATTATTGGAAAATTTGCCAAAAGAAATATCAAATCAGGAAAAACTCTTCATTGGAATGATATTAAATGATGGTATCCTGTCTTGACGTATAACATTCTTTTTAGAACATCAGGGGGAAAATCCAAAGGAAAAGAACTTGGTTTTGGCCATATTTATCGCACAATTAACTTGGCAAAAGAATTTTCTAAAGAAAAAATCTTTTTTCTTTTAGAAGATTTTGGAGGAGCGAAAAAAATCATATTAGAAAATGGATATAGAAATATCACTACTGTAAAAAAAAGTTACAATTTAGAGCAAGATTATGAGAAAACAATTGATTTTATTAAACAGAATAATATTGACTTAGTGATTTTTGATAAATACAAAATTGATAAAAACTATATTAAAAAATTTAAACAATTTGTAAAAACCGTAGTTATCAGTGATCTATCAAATATCAATTATGATTCCCATCTTTTAGTAAATGGTTTTATAGGTTTTAAAAATCAATTAATTACAAAAAATTCTACAACATTTCTTTTAGGACCAAAATATCAGATTTTAGATCCAAAATTTAAGATTATGAAAGCTAAAAATCGTTCCAGAAAAAAATTTAAAAAATTATTGATTACTGTTGGAGGCTATGACGAAAATAATATTATTGAATTATTTTTAAAATCTATTTCAAAAAATATATTATTTTTTGATATTACTTTAGTTCTTGGACCTGCTACTTGTTTAACGAAAAATTTACGTTTAATGAAAAAAAATTTTTCAAATAATATTAAAATTATTTTGTCTACTAATAATATGAAAAAAGAAATATCAAATTGTGATTTTGGAATATGTAGTGGTGGTCTAACTAGCTATGAATTTGCAACTTTAGGAAAACCCTTTGCTCTAATCTGTCAAAGTTCTCATCAGATTTTAACTGCACGAGAATGGGAACACCATAAAATTGCTTATAATTTGGGATATCCGAATAATAGAATCCATTCAAAAATTAAGATTTTATTAGAAAATCTACTCTCAAATAACATAAATTTACGCACAAAATCTGTAAAATTCTTGGATGGGAAAGGAAGTTTGAGAGTTTCTCAAAAAATTTATTCACTATTAAAAAATTAATTTTTTCTTAAAACTGTGATAACTCTTTCAATTTGTTTTGTTGTCATTGTTGGAAAAATTGGTAGAGATAATACTTGGTCTTTTAGTAAATCCGCATTTGGAAAATCTTTAGAATTGTTTTCGTATTCTTTTTTGTAGAGTGTCATTTTATGTATAGGAATATATTGAACACTAGCTCCAATTCCTTTCTTATTTAATTTTTTAAATAATTCATTTCTTGAAATATGATAATCTTTTGTAATTCTTATTGTGTATAAATGATAAATGTGATTTCTATTTGGTTTTTTATATGGAGTGATTAAACCTGGAATATTTTTTAATTTTTGATCATATATAGTTGCAATTTTTTCTCTTTTTTTGTTAATTTCTTTAATTCTTTTTAATTGAGATAATCCTAATGAAGCTCTGATTTCATCCATCCTATAATTATAACCTAAATCGATAATGTCGTATTTCCATTCTAAATTTTCTTCTCTTTCAGCAGACGAGATATCCATTCCTTGTGATCTTAAGATTCTAATTCTCCTCAAAAAATTTTTGTCATTTGTTGAAATCGCACCTCCTTCACCCGTAGTAATAATTTTTGTTGGATAGAAACTAAAACAACCAGTTTTTCCAATATTTCCACAGCTTACTTTTTTGTAAGTAGACCCAAATGCATGCGCACAATCTTCTATAACAATTAAATTATTTTTTTTTGCTATTTTTAGAATTTCATCCATGTCACATGATTGTCCTCCATAATGAACAACAATTACTGCACAAGTTTTTTTATTGATTTTTTTTTCAATTTCTGATGGTAAAATGTTAAAAGTTAATGGATCTACATCTACTAAGACTGGCTTTGCATTACAATATTTTACTGCATTTGCAGTAGCTACAAAAGTAAATGTAGGCACAATTACCTCATCACCAGCTTTGATATTTGCTGCACGTAATGACAAATGTAAAGCCTGAGTTGCACTTCCTACTCCTTGAGCATACTTAGTACCTAAAAAATCACATATTCCCTTCTCAAATTTTTTTAAAAAAGGACCATTAGTCAACCATCTTTGATCTAATGATCTTAGAACTGCTTTTTTATCTTCATCATTAATCCATGGTAAAAAATATGGAACTTTCATTATTTTATTTCTCAACGTATGATTTTAAACTTTTAAGATTTTTGTTTATTAATTCATGTACATATAGGGTTTTAATATCCACATATTTTTGAGCTCTTTAGAATTTTTTAACTCATTATCTGTAAGCAGTACTTCGTTTAACTTCTCGCCTCTTCTCTTTCCAATAATATTGTGTTTTTTTGAAATCTTTTTTGCCAAATCATCAATTCTAAATGATTTCATTTTTGGTACAAAGACTTCTCCCCCTTTCATTAGTGTCAAGGTTTCAAGAATGAAATCTACTGCTTCAGATTTATGAAAAAAATATCTTTTCATTTCTGGATCTGTTATTGAAAGAGGTTTCTTTTTTTGATGTTCTTCATCCCATACTTCAAAAACATTGCCTCTTGTTTCAATCACATTGCCAAATCTGACTGAAGCAAATTTTGTTGAATCTATATGAGATGATGCCCAACTTGTTAGTCTTTCTCCAACTTGTTTTGTTGTTCCGTAGAGTGTTGAGGATTCTGCAGCTTTATCTGTACTAATGTTCAAAAATTTTTCTGGTTTATTTCTTTCAACTGATTTAATCATATTTACAGTTCCATTGATATTGATATCAATCGTTTCAATAGCATTAAATTCTGATATCTCTATATTTTTTATTGCGGCAGTATGAATTACTATGTCTACATTACTACAAGCCATATCTATTCTTTCACGATTTAACACGCTTCCCAATAATGCTCTAATACGCTTATCTTTGACTTTTCTTGAAAATTTAAACAAGGCATGTTCGTCAATGTCTAAAATTCTTAATGATTTTATTGGATAATCTAACATTCTTTCTGCTAATTCTGAACCAATACTGCCTCCCCCACCAGTAATTAAAACAACTTTGTTTTTCAACTCTTTTTTGAGTTGAGTTTTAACCTTTGCTTCCATTTCTTTCAACCGTTTTATTCAATGATTAATGATTATATCAGTTATTCTATACAATATATTCTCTAAAATTTTAAGTAAAAATATTAAAATTCTTCAGTTTACCTGATTTCTAATTTCTTTTTGAAAAGAATTTACCCAATCATTTCCTTCTTTTTTCCACATATTTCCTCTGAATTTATTTACAACATTCCAAAATTCATTAATAGAAATATTTATCCAATTACAAAATTTTTCAATATATTTTTCACTACATTTTCCATCATATTTTAAAACTAAATCTATTGCCTCCTTTCTAGAAATTCTATTTTCCCTAAGATCATAACATGTATGATCAAGACACTGACCAAATCCAAGCTTAATTGATTTCAGTAATTGATTTACTTGAATCAAATCTGAATCTAATTGAAAGTATGGAATATACGTACCAATAGAATTTGGATCAAATCCATCTTCTCTTTGTTTAAAACCATATTTTTTTGAAAATTCTGCATTATATTTTGGAGACCATTCTTTCAAAAAATATTGTAACCAAACACCTTTGATATTTTTCTTTTCCAATTCTTTTTCATCATAATGAAAAAAGAAAAGATCTTTTTCTTCAACTCCTTCTACATTCAAATATTCTTTCCATCCATATGATAATGTATTTTGTTTATTTGCTTCAAGTGCATTGTAACCTTTAGTTAATCCCCCTTTACTAACACCTAATGTTAATGCAGGATTTTCTCCTTGAATTAATAGAGGAATCTCAAATTGATTTGCAATAATATATGATGATGCCCATAAAGAATATTCTGTTACTTTTTGAGGATTCAAATATTTATAAAAATCATATTTAACCAGTTTTTTCATTACTTTAGGATTTGGTCTTAGAGAAATCACATCAAATCCTAAATTTTTAATATTTTCAATATTTTCTTTACCAATTTCAGTAATTCCTTCTGGTTCTCCATTAACTAGTAAACAACGAAGGCCTAACCTGTCGCGAGCTGTTAATGCTTGAAAGGTACTATCTTTTCCTCCACTTACTCCAATAATACAATCATAGTTGGATTTTGATGATTTTTTTGCCCATTTAGCAATATCATGTAATTCCTTCTCTCTATTTTGCCAGTTAATTTTGGGTTTTTCATCTAACTCCCATATGCATGCACCACATACTCCGGCTTCGTTAAAATAGATATTTGGTCTTGTGTCTGGTTGTATACATCGCTTACATATTCTCATATTATCCACTCTGATTTTTTATTCTCTTAATTTTAAATTCATACGTTATCATATCTACGATATTCCACTTTGACATCACTATTTAGATTTGTTAATTCTTGATTCTTTTCTAAGAATGAAATAATATCTTTGATACGAATTAGACGTTTTGCTCCTATTGAATCAAAGATTATTCTAGCTAATTGTAGGTCTTCAGGTGTATCAACCGTTAATCTTATTCCTGGCTTTTGCAATTCTTTTGGTGGCATATATGGTAAGATCTTAAACTTTTTTTGATTTTCATTTATGTATAAAGTACATAACTCACTTCTGTGTTTTTTCAAACCATTCTTGTGTGATATTTCTAATGCCTTTTTATTAATTAATTCAAATCCACAACCAAGAGGAATTTTTGGAATATAGGTATAATCAAAATTCCCACTAATGTGCTCCTTTATGATATTGTCAATTTTTTCCCAATATAGAAATGGATTTTCTGATGTACATCTAAAAACAATATCTGCATTTGTATAATTTGATGCTTTGATTAATCTGCTTAAAACATCTGTTTCATCTCCTATTACAAATTTTAAATTATTTTCCCTTGCGAACTCTTCAAACACTTGATTTCCATTTTTTTCACTTATTGCGAGTACAATTTCATTAATTAGAGATGATTTTTTAATTTGTTTTATAATATGTTTTAAAATAGGTTCATTACCTATTTTTTGTAATGGCTTTGCAAATAATCTATCTGAATTAATCCTACATGCAATTACAGCTACAACTTTAGGAGATTTAATTTCTAAATGTTTGGATGTAATTATTGTTCCTTTTGTAATTTTCTTTGCTGCAATTTTTCCATCTAAATCATAAAAACTTAAAATTTCTGTAACCTTTGGTGCTCTTTTGATATCAAAATATTGCTCACTAAGAATTTTATATTTTGGAATATCTTTTTTTGCAATTAAAGTTTTTTTATGTAATAATCTATACTGTAATTCGTTCCCTAAAATTTCCACAGTTCCATTACCTAATGCCTTATGTGAATTTTTGATTAATTTTACCATTTTTTTAAATTCTATAGGGTTTAATGCTGAAAAATAATCAATTCCTTTTTCATCTCTATTCAAAGTAATGTGTTTTTCAACAATTGTTGCCCCAAGACTTACTGCTAATAATGGAGCAATTAATGCAAATTCTGAATCTCCAGAAACATGATCCATTATGCCAATTTCCATTCTAAATTTATTTTTCAATACAGACAATCGTTTCAAATTTAAATCTTCAAGTTTAGTTGGATATCCCTGAAATCCATGTAGTAAAGCAATTTCTTTATTTGGAGATGCTAATATTGAAATAATTTTTTCTATTTCAATAATTTTTGACCCAGCTGCTGAAATTAAAATATTTTTTTTCTGTTTTGATAAATAATCAATTAGTTTTTTATTTCCTATTTCAGACGAATGAATTTTGAATCCATCAACTTTAATTTTAACAGCTATTTTTGCACTTTTTAATCCAAATACATCGGCAAATATTTTTAATCCTAGTTTTTTACTAATTTTTGAGATTTTTTGCCACTCTGGATTTGAAAATTGGAGCTTTTTGTATAATTTGAAATTTTTATGTTTTGAAGTAGCTAATTCCTCTGCCAAAATAATTTGAAATTTTACTGCATCTGCATTAGCTTTTTTAGATTCTTTAATGAGTCGAATTGCGTTTTCAATACTACCTTCATGAGAATTCGCAATTTCAGCAATTACAAAACAATTCTTGTTTGAAAACAATATTTTCTAAGTTTAACAGATATTAAAATTACACGAATTTTGTAATTTTAACCAATTAATTATTATTCTATCATTTGTTTGATTAATGAATAAGGTTGAAAATATTTTGAAAAAACTGTTAATTTGGTCTGGTCAAGATTTTGTACATTATTCTTTAGCTAATCTCCTTCAAGAGGATTCTGATTTTGAATTATTTGGATTAATTGATGATGCAGAGATTGGAATAAAAAATTTTTATCAAAATCAAAATTTAGTTAAATTTTCAAAATTATGGAATTATTATGATTTTGTTAAAAATGATATAGATGTTGATGAAGATTATTTGAAAAATTTTGAACAAAAATGGGGTATAAATTTATGGGATATTATTTACACTGAACGATTTTTTTATTCTGATTTCAATCCTTTTCATAATTTTTCTAAGGTAGAAATATTGTCAATAATTCAACATGAATGTAAATTATTTGAACAAATTTTAGAGGAAATCAAACCTGATTATTTTCTTACAAATATGGTTACTAGACATCCAAAACTTTTACTTCATTTAATGTGTGAAAAACTTGGTATTCCTTCTTTAATGCTTGAGACAGCAAGATTTGGAAATAGATTAACTATTTCAAAAACCATTGCAAAAATTGATAATCCTGAACTTTACACGCAAATTAAAAATCCAATTATCAAATCACATGAAGATCTTGAAAAATATCTTGAAACATACAAACGTGGTACAGGTTCTTTATTTGGAACACAATTTACAATTCCAAAAACTAAAAAATTATTTGCAATGGGAAAATTTCTAATAAATTCTATGAATGAACATAACCAAAAAATTTATCTTAATAAAGGAAAAACAAAATTTTCAATAATTAAAAAATCTTCTAAATTTTTTAGAGAAAGACGACGAAAAACTAATGAAAATTTCCTTGATACTCACTGTATAAAAAAAATTGATGATTCTGAAGATTTTGTATATTTTCCATTACATTCAGAACCTGAACGTGAAATTTTAATTCAATCTCGTTTTAATTTTAACCAAATTGTTGTAGCAACAAACATTGCCAAATCATTACCTATGGGCATGATGTTATATGTAAAAGAACACCCTGTAATGCGCGATGAAGGTTGGCGAAATATTGAGTATTATGAGCAATTTTTAAAATTACCTAATGTTAAATTGATTCATCCTTTAATTTCCTCTCACGATTTAATTAAAAAATGTAAAATAGCTATGACCATATCTGGTGATGTTGGTTTAGAAGCTGCATTATATAAAAAACCAAGCATAGTTTTTTCTGATGTTGATTATGTTGTCATTCCATCTGTTTTTAGAATAGATCACTTTGAAAATCTTTCTAAAACTATTCATTCAGCATTGAATTGTTCTGTTGATCTTAAAGCTCTTTATGATTATGTAAGTTATGTACATGAAAATTCATTTGAATTTAAAGAATGGGAATATCTGATCGATTTTCAAAACACATTCCATTATCTTGGGTTTAATCAAGAACAATTTATTGAAAATTCAGAAATGAAAAAATTTCTTGAGCGTCATAAATCAAAATTTGAACCTATGTTAAATGAACATTTAAAGAAATTTAAAAACTATGATGATAAAGATGTTGTATTAAAATGATTTTTGATGAATCTATAAAATTATTAGAAAAATCTAAAACATTAATCCCCGGATTAACTCAAACATTTAGTAGATCTGCAACAACTTTTGTAGAAGGTTGTTATCCTGTATATGCTAAATCTGCTAAAGGTTCTCATTTTTTTGATGTAGATAATAATGAATTCATAGATTATTTGATGGCATTAGGACCAATTACTTTGGGATACAACTATTCATCTGTTAATCAAGCAGTAATGGAACAACTTCAAGATGGTGTTCTTTTCTCACTTCCGCATCCAATTGAAATTCAAGTTTCTGAATTAATATCTGAAATTATTCCCAATGCTGAAATGGTAAAATTTGAAAAATCAGGTTCAAATGCGGTAACTGGTGCAGTAAGAGCAGCTAGAGCATTAACAAAACGTGAAAAAATCGCTTATTGTGGAAGTGGTGGAGTTTGGCATGATTGGCAAGCTGCTATGGTTAGTAGGAATGATGGGGTTCCAAAATTTAATCAGGATTTGATAAAAATTTTTGATTATAATGACGCATCTGGTCTTGAACAAATTTTCCATGAAAACCCTAATGAAATTGCAACTGTTGTTTTAGAACCAACTTATTTAGAAAAACCAAAAAATGATTTTTTACAACAAGTTAGAAAATTAACAAATGAAAATAAATCAATTTTAATTTTGGATGAAATTGTTACTGGATTTAGATTTGATCTTCAAGGCGGACAAAAATATTTTGATATTGAAGGAGATTTTGTTTGTTATGGAAAAGGAATTGCAAATGGATTTCCATTATCAATAATTGCAGGTAAATCAGAATTTATGAAAATCTTTGATAAACTTTGGGTTAGTTCCACAAATAATAGTGAAACACTTTCACTTGCTGCATGTAATGCTACATTAAATGAAATGAAAAATAATAACACATTAGATTATTGTTGGAGTTTAGGGAAAAAACTATTTAATGGTTGGAATAAAATTGTTGAAAATTATGATTTGGATGCAAAAATGATGGGGTATGATATTCGTATGGCATTGAAATGTTATGATTCACAAAAAAATGAATCTAATTCTTTGAAAGCATTAATTTTACAAGAAATGATTAAGAAAGGAATTTTTATTTCCCCTGGTCACACATTTATCAGCTATTCGCATTCAGAATTAGATATATCTAACACTCTAAGTTCCCTTGAAGATATCTGTGATATGATTAGTAAAAAAGTAAAAGATGATAATTTCAAAGAATTTGTTGAAGGAAACCTTCCTCAATCCATCTGGAATGTGGTTATTGAGTCTACTAAAAAGAAGACACTCTAATTTTCTTGTTTTATTAGGTCTTTTAAGATTTTTTCAAATTTTTTATTCCCAATTTTTTTGGACTTATCTGAACTAAAATGTTCTAAAGAATAATTTTTCTTGTTCTTAACTTTTGTAATGTTGAACATTTCTTTTGTTTCATAACAAAATGGAAGTTCTTCTTTTGAGATTAAATATTCAATACTATTTTCTACAAAATTTTGTTTTATTTGAATTTTAGATTTTTTAATCTTTGAATTTTTTTGTAAAAATTTAATCATATTTTCTCCCAAATCATAAATTTTCATCATTGGCATTTTTGGGATGTATATTTCTCCATCTTTTCCAATTTTGGCAATTTTTAGAATAAATGATGCTGCTTCAGGGATTGAAATAAAAAATCTTGATGTTGTTTTATCCGTAATTTCTATGGGCAAACCTTTTCTAATTCTCTCTAAAAATATTTGTGAAACTGATCCTTTTGATCCAAAAACATTTCCGAGTCTTACAATTGAAAAACTTGTTTTTCCTTTTCCTCTATATGATCCAGCATTGATTGCAAGTCTCTCTGCAAGAAATTTACTTGCTCCCATTGTTGTTGAGGCATTAACTGCTTTTTCAGTGCTAATGTAAACAAATTTTGAAACATTTTCTAATAACGAGACTTCAAGAATGTTGCTTGTTCCCATAACATTGACTTTTACTGCATCAAAAGGATTTTCTTCACAAACATCAACTCTTTTCATTGCAGCGCCATGAAATACGATATCAATATCACGAATTGCCAACTTTAGTCTGTCCTTGTCTCTAATATCTCCTAAAAGGTAAGTGATGTATCGATTATTACCAAAAATTTTTTTAAGTTCAAATATTGAATTTTCGTTATTTGAAAGAATTCTGATGTTTGATGGTTTTTCTTTTAAAATTTGTTTAATTAGTTCAATTCCAATTGACCCTGATCCTCCTGTGATTAGAATTTTTTTCCCTTTCAAATTTGTCTCTTTTTTAATCAATCTCTACATTTAATCCATTAATAATAAAATAATTTCTACTCATACTATTCGTGAATTTAGCATATTAAGATATTAAGCAATAACTAGGAATTTTCTTATGAATTTCGATATATTCATTCCTGTACGATTAGATAGTAGTAGATTACCTAAAAAAGCACTTTTACAAATATCAAAAATACCAATTCTTAAAATCTTGGTTGATAGATTATCAAATGCAAAAAAAATTAGAAACATTGTGGTGTGTACAACAACTTTACCATCCGATGATGAACTAGTGAATTTTTTACAAAAAAATAATATCAAATATTTCAGAGGTTCTGAAAAAGATATCCTACAAAGATATCTTGATGCAGCAACAACATTCAATTCTGATTATATTGTTAATGTAGATGGAGATGATATTTACACTGATCCTAAATCTATTGATGACATTGTTGAAGAATATATTAAAAATAAAACTGATTTTATTAAAATTTCATCCGTTCCATTGGGATTACAATCTTTTGGATTTCCTATACATATTTTAAAACAAATTTGTAAAAATAAAAATTCTGATGATACTGAAACTGGTTGGATCCGTTTTTTTACTGAATCAAATCTTATTTCAAAAGGCGAAGCTATACAAAATTTAGAAAACCAATTCCCAAACAATTTACGTCTATCATTGGATTATCCAGAAGATTTTGAAATAGCTAAAGAAATTTTTTCTAGTATTTCAAAAAATTTTGATTTAGAGGAACTTTCAATATTTCTAAATAATAATTCCAATATCTTAAAAGCAATTAGAAATACTGAAGATAAATGGAAAAATCACTGGAAAACTAATTTATCTGATATTTCTACAAAAACAAATGAAATAAAATGAAATTTTTAATTGTCGGTCTAGGCTCAATGGGAAATAGAAGAATTAGAAATCTCCTCAAGTTAAATTGTAAAGATATCATTGGATTTGATCCTAAATTAGATAGAATTACAACTGTATCTAAAAAATTCAACATCCCTACATTTTTGAAAATTGATGATGCTTTAAGAGAGGAACCTCATGTGATGATTATCTCAACTCCTCCCGATTTACATAAAAAATATGCAGAATTAGCAATCAAAAATAATCTTCATTTTTTCATGGAAGTAAACATGTTTTCTAAAGATACATTATCTATTATTAAAAAATTAAAAAACAAAAATATCATTGGAGCTCCTTCATGTACAATGCAGTTTCACCCTGTTGTAAAATCACTACAAAAATTAATTAAAAAAAATTCAATTGGTGATATTTTAGCAATAGAACATCATACAGGTCAATATCTCCCTTCTTGGCATCCATGGGAAAAAATTGATGATTTCTATGTTTCAAAAAAAGAAACTGGGGGAGCTCGTGAAATGGTTCCAGTAGAATTAGTTTGGCTTATACATTTATTTTCAAATGTCAAATCTGTTATTGGAATTCAAGGAAAAATTTCTAGTCTGCCTGTAGATATTGATGATTTTTACCATATTTTTCTTGAATTCAAGAATAAAATCTCTTGCCATTTACTAATAGATGTCTTTTCTCAACCCACTTTTAGAGAAACAAAAATTGTTGGTGAATCTGGTTCCATACTGTGTGATTTTTTTAAAAATACTATATCTATCAATAATGGAAAAGGATGGAAAACTCAAAAATTATTGATTGGAAAATATGCCAAAGGTTATGCTAAGAAAATTCCTGAGTCAATGTATGAAGAAGAAATTAAAGCTTTCATCAATGCTATAAAGGGATTAAAAAAATATCCTCACACTCTTAAAAATGAATTAAATCTTCTCAATATTTTAGATGCAATTGAGAAAAGTAATAAAACTGGTAAAAAAATTGAAACAATTTTTATCTGAATCAGAACAACTTAAATTGTCAAAAAAAGTTGTATTCTTGTGAATCAACATGATGAAGATATTCTAAAGGATTTTCTAAATCTTCATTGGTTAAGACCTGAAGTTGGCCCTGAGTGTTATTTTAGAAGTAAATCTCTTGATGGAATAGATTTTGAATCTCCCTCTATTGATATTTCCTGTGGTGATGGACAGTTTGCTTTTGTTCATATGGGAGGTAAATTTCATGAAGATTTTGATAATTTTGGTTCAACTCTTGCAAAAGAATTCAAACATTCTGAATTTGTAGACATTCATGATTCTTTTGATGAAAACTATGCAGTAAAAATTTTAAAAAATGCTGACAAACAAATTGATTATGGTACCGATTGGAAACAGAATTTACTTAGTAAAGCAGAAAAGTTAGGTCTATACAAAAATTTGGTGTTACATGATAATAATAAAACTCCTCTTCCATTTAAAGATGATTTTTTTAAAACAATTTACAGTAACTCTGTTTATTGGGTAGACCCACCACAACCTCTATTATCTGATATTCACAGAATGCTACATCCTGAAGGAAGAGCAGTTCTTCATTTGTTTACTCCATTTCATCTTGAAACTTTAGATGAATTGGAATGTTTTCTTTCAAAAGAAGCAATTGATATTCTAGATAGAAAAAAACGAGAAACTATGAAAGGTTTACGAAAATATAATGAATGGAAAAAGCTAATTGAAGAAGCAGGATTTAAAATTGAAGAAGTGAAAAATGTTCATCCTGGTAAATTAATTATTGATATGTGGAACATTGGACTAAGACCAATTGCTCATTTGCTAATTCAAATGTCTGAATCTTTATCTGATGAACAAAGAAAAAATATCAAAAAAGAATGGGTTGATATATTCTTTAAATTATTTAAACCTCTCTTGAACCTTCCTGAAACTTATTCACTAGAAAACTCACCTTATCTGTGTTTTATTCTAAAAAAATAGTATCTTGAAATCTCTAAAAATTTCCAATTTTCATATTGGTACTAGCTTTCCAGTTTTTATAATTGCAGAAGCTGGAATTAATCATAATGGTTCTTTAACAATAGCTAAAAAAATGGTTGATGTTGCCAAAAAAGCTGGCGTATCTTGTATTAAATTTCAAACCCATATTGCAGATCAAGAAATGATTAAAACTAATATTCGACCAGGAAAAATTTCAAGAAAAACTCTATGGAATATAATCAAAAATTGTGAATTATCTGAAACAGAAGAACTAAAACTTCAAAAATACTGTAAAAAAGAAAAAATTCTATTTTTATCTACCCCCTTTTCTATTGAGGCTGTTCAAAGACTTGAAAAACTTAGAATTCCTGCTTACAAAATAGGATCTGGGGAACTTACAAATTTACCTTTTCTTGAAACTGTAGCAAAAACTGGAAAACCAATAATATTATCAACTGGAATGTCAACTATTTCAGAAATTCGATCTGCTGTAAAAATTTTTAAAAAATACAAAAATTTATTTGCATTACTCCAAACTACATCTACATACCCTTCAGATTATTCCGAAATTAAATTGGGGATGATTGAAAAATTACAAGATATGTTTGATGTTCCTGTAGGTCTTTCAGATCATTCTATTGGAATCTATACTGCTATAGCTAGTGTCGCAAAAGGAGCATCTATAATCGAAAAGCATTTTACTCTAGATAAAAAAATGTCTGGACCAGATCAAAAAATTTCTTTGGATCCGTCTGAACTAAATGAATTGGTAATTGGGTGCAACGCAGTAAAACAAGCACTAGGAGATTCGAAATTTATTTTAAAAAATGAAAAACCAATACGAAAATTTGCTGAAGCATCAATTGTTACTACAAAAACAATTGAAAAGGGAGAAAAATTTACTTTAGAGAATATAGGCACAAAAAGACCCGGAACAGGTGATTTACACGCAAATAAATTCTATGAAATTATAGGTAAAAACGCTAAAAAATCTATTAAACCAAATAAACAATTAACTTGGAAAGATATAGTTTGAAGAAAAAAATTCTTATTGTTACTGAAAGGCGAGCAGATTATTCAAAATTTCGACCAATTTTAAAAAAAATAACCAAATCGTCCAAACTTGATTATTGTCTTGTTGTCACAGGCAGTCATCTTTTGTCAAGTCATGGAAAAACAATTAATGAAATAAAAAATGATGGTTTCAAAATTTCTTATAAATTTTCAATGTATCCAAAATATTTTACAGGAACTAATTCGGAAATGGTTGAAAGTTTTGGTCGAGCAATTTTAAAAATAACTGAAATAGTGAAAATAGAAAAACCTAATTTAATTTTAGCTGGTTTTGATATAGGTGCAAATTTTGCGGCAGCTATTGTTGGTTCACATATGAATATTCATGTTGCACACATTGAAGGTGGTGATATTACTGGTACTATCGATGAATCAATAAGACATGCAACATCAAAATTTTCACATATTCATTTTACATCAAATAAAATTGCCTCAACTAGATTACAAAAAATGGGAGAAAATAAGAAATTCATTTTTACTGTTGGAAGTACAGGATTAGACAATATTCTTCGAACACAAAAACTAACAATTGAGAATTTGTCTCAAGAATTCAAAATTGATTTTTCTTCTCCATTTATAGTAGTTTTACAACACACAGTTACTACAGAAGTTAATAATGTCGATAAAAATTTCTTGAAAACATTAAAAGCAATTTCTGAATTAAAAATTCAAGCGTTACTTATACATGGAAATGCTGATGCTGGTTCTCAAAAACTTTCTAAATTAATACAAAATTCTTCAATTCAACATATCAAAACAATTCAAAATAACAAATATGTTAATCTCTTATTTCATGCATCTGCATTAGTTGGAAATTCAAGTAGTGGAATTATTGAAACACCTTTCTTAAAAATTCCTTCAGTAAATATTGGTACTCGTCAACAAGGAAGATTAAAGTCATTTAGTGTGATTGATGTAAACTATAACAAAAATGAAATAAAAAAAGCCATCAAAAAGGCTGTTTTTGACAAAAATTTTAAAAATAAAGTAAAAAAATCTACTAGTCTTTATGGAGATGGTAATAGTGCATCAAAAATTGTCAAAATATTGGAAACACTCGATCTATCTAAAATACCTATTCAGAAGACATTATCATATTGAGATAAAAAATGAAGCCAAACATAATTTTAATTTTAATTGATTCAATGCGGGCAGACAAATGCTTTAACAACAAAAATATCCAAACACCAAATATTGATTTATTAATAAAAAAAGGGATTTATTTTAAAAATGGATTTAGCTCTTCTGATTACACAATTACTGGATATGGAAGTATCTTTACTGGAAAATACCCAATAAATGCTGGTAAAGATGGAATGAGTTATCATAAAATTTTTTCAGATTCCTCAAATTTCATTACAATTTTACAGAATAATGGATATCATACTTTTGCAACAATGGATTCAGGTTTAACTGAAATTGGATTTGATGTAAACTTTGAAAATGAAGATAAAGGCTATGACCGTACTTCCACTAATCTTCATGAAGGCTTGGATAAACAAATTTTAGACAAGATCAAGTCATTTTCAGAACCATGGTTTTATTTAATCCATTTAGATGATTTACATATTCCAATTAGAGTTCCTAAAGAATACACTGACAAAAATTATTCTGAACGTTATGATGTGATTGTAGAAAAGATTGATTCTTTTTTAGGAAAATTGATTGAAACTCTTGATTTAAAAAACACATTGATAATTTTAACATCTGATCATGGTGATTATTTATTATCTGAAGATTTACCTAAACACGAATCTTCTTTAAAATCTAAACTTCGATCAAAATTACCTAATTCAACTTACAATTATCTTTCTTCAATAAAACGCGGGACAAAACATAAAATCAAAGAATTTCAAACACACGATCCTTTAGAAAAACGAACGCTTCAAACAAGAACTGCCAAAGAACGATATTTGTTTGATGATTTAATTCACGTTCCAATTTTATTTTCAGGATGTGGTGTTGATTCTATTGGCCCTGTTGATGATCTTGTCAGAAGTGTAGATATTTTTCCTACTTTAATGGATTTATTGAAAATTCCAATCAATCTAAAGGAAATCGATGGGAAAAGTCTTGTACCAATTTTTAGTGGCAAATCAGTAGACATTTCCACAGTATATCTGGAAAATACTATTTTTGAAACCGATACAAAGAATCCTCAAGCAACTGTTGGAATTCGAACATTGAAATACAAATATTTTAGAAGTTTGGAAGATCCTTCTAAAAAAATCCACTTATTCAATTTAGAAGAGGATATTTTGGAAGAAAAAAATATTGCATTAGAAAATTCAAACCTTGTAAGCAAAATGGAATCTGACCTTATGGATTTACGTAACAAACTGCAAAAACGCTTTGAAAAACCATCCATGAGTGTTGAAGAAACAAAAAAGGTTGAAGATGAACTTAAAAAATTGGGATACGTATAACATCTACATATTTTATAAAATAATAAAATAATTTTATTAGCTTGGAGTTTTCTGTTCATAATATGAAAAGAAATCTTATAATTTTGATGATTGATGGAGGACGATTAGATTATTCGTTAAAATCACCTACTTTTATATCTATTAAAAAAAATTCAATTTGCCTTTCTCAACCAATCACATATGGTCCACATACAATTGCTGCAATGCATGCGGTTTTCAGTGGTTCTTATGGGACTAGAACAGGTACAAACAGCTATTGGTCAACTTATAATTTTAAAAAAAATAAATTCAAAACAATTTCTGAATATCTACATGATGAGAATTATTATACAAAAGCTGATGTTGTAAACGATTTAGTTATTCCAAAACAAGGGTTGGATGAATTTTTAATTCATGATGAATTAAATGATAATCTTACATTAAGACATCAAAAATTTCTTCAAGAAATGAAAATAAAAAATGATATTGGACAAAATTTCTTTCTTTATTTACAGTATAGTAATATTCATACTGGAATTATGAATGAAGTTTTAAAAGTTTACAATAATTTTAGTGAAGATTATTTTAACAGTAAAGAAAAAAACAAAGAAAGATATCAATCTCTTTTTGAAAGTGCAGAAAAATATCTAACAGAAATTTTAAAAACCATTGATGATTTAGAACTCTCAAAAAATTCTATGATACTAATTATGTCCGATCATGGGATTAGTATTGGCGAAAAAATTGGTGAAAGAGCATATGGAGCTTTTTGTTATGATTATACATTGAGAACATTTGCATATTTTCTGACGCCTGATTTGCCAAATTTAGAAATTAGTCAACAAGTGAGAACTATTGATTTCATGCCTACCATTCTAGATTACTTTGGAATTTCTTTAGATCTAAATTATGAAAAAATTGATGGCGAATCACTTTTGCCATTATTTGGAGGAAAATCCCTTCCAGAAAAAATTGCTTTTTCTGAAACAGGAAATCCACTTCAAGATACAAAACCTCCTAAAGAACCAAATATAAAATCTGTAAGAACTTCAGAGTGGAAATTAATATTTAATGAATATAATGAAACCAGAGAATTATATGATTTGGTTCATGATCCACATGAAACAAACAATCTTTCAGGAAATAACTTAGAAATTGAAACCGTTTTATTTGAAAAACTTCAAATTTTAAGTGATGGAAAAATTTAACTAAATAACTTTCTAGCTTTTTCTAAATCTTGAGGAGTATCAATTTCACACCAATTTCCTTCTATGAAAATTGGCTTAACATCAATGTTCAAATCAATTAATTCTTGAAGCATGTCTGTAAGATATGCTTTCTTGAATGATGGTGCATTATGAAATTTTCCTACATGATTTTTTTGAATTTTCATAAATGTATCTACAAATAACTTTGAACCTTTTTCTGAAAGAATCATTGGACCTAAAAATTCTCCAATTACATCTTCATCATTTGTTTTTTCTATATTTTTTTTAATTTTAATGATTTTATCATTTCTTATTAACACATTATCAGCTTCAGATTTAGGATGTTGAGTTCTACCTTCATAGGATTTTTCCCAATTAAGATCTATTGGAATTCCTATATCTCCAGAAAAACTTAGTATCTCTTTTAATATTGATTCTTCAAACAGAATGTCTGAATATGATGTTAAAATCTTACCCTCAATTTTGTCCTTTGCAGCCATTAAGCTACCCAAAACATCATGTTCTGCATAATTATCATCATTAAGATATAAGATATTTTCAATTCCAAAATTTTTGTGTGGTCCTGTAATTATGATAATTTCATTAATTTGATTTTTTTTAAATAGTGAAATTTGTCTCTCTAAAATTGTTTTTCCGTTAATATCTAACAATCCCTTTGGAGTTGTTTTAGTAATATCTCCTAATCTACTTGCATAACCGGCTGCAATAATAATTACTCTCATTTTATTCTAAATTGCTTTCATGAACCTTTTTTTAATTTCTGTTGGTTTGTACATTACTCTAGAACTAACAATTTTACTTGGTTGAATTTTAATCAAAATCATTATTGGCGATTTGATTTTTAATTTTTTATTTAATATTTCAATTAATTTTTCTTTTGAACTTGTTTTATATACTGTATATCCACAAGCTTTAGCGATTTTTTCAATTTTTATTGTTGATGTGTGTGTGGGTTGTCCTCCAGTTGATTCATGTATTGAATTGTCAAAAATTACATGGATTAAATTTTTTGGAGACATTTTTCCAATGGTGGTTAATGAACCTAAATTCATTAAGATATTACCATCTCCATCAAATACGTAGATCTTTTTTTTAGATCTTGTCAAAGCAATTCCTAAACCAATTGATGATGCAAGCCCCATTGAACCTATCATATAGAAATTAGATTTCTTTTCACATGTATCATATAGATCTCTGCTAATGAATCCATTTGCAGAAACAATTGGATTGTTTTTACAAAACTTTCCAATGATTTCAATTGCTTCTTTTCTAATCATGAAATTCCCTTTTAATTATTAAGACACATGGATTTTCAGATTTTATTTGTGATTTTGCCCATTTGCATGATTCTTTCCAATTTGACTCAGTAAGAATTCTTGATTTCAATTTTAAACTTTTAATCAATTCTGGCTGAATTTTTCCTAGTTTTGTATGCTCTGGGGCATCGGTTGGAAGGTAGCCTCTCCATCCGATAAGAAAAATTATTGGAATCTTATACAATTGTACTAGTGAAGTTATAGTACTTATTGAATTTCCAAAACCTGCATTTTGCATAAAAACTAGCGATTGGCTCTTAACTAAAGACATACCTGTGGCAATTCCTATAGCCTCTTCTTCTCTAGTTGTTATAATTATCTCATTTTTTTCAAGTCCTTGGTTGATAAAATGTTTCATAGTAGAATCTGGGACTCCTACAAAATTCTTTATTCCAATTTTCTTCAAAAATTTAAACATTGATCTTTGTGATTTTTCATTCATTTTACATATCCAAGTTTTTTAAGATTTTCTTCAATTTCTTTTTCCTGTTTTTTAATATTGTACATTTCTTGCAACTGAAAAATCTCTTCCATAGATGACATTTCTTGTTCCACTTTGGATAAGCTATTTGTTTTCGAAATATCTTCCAAAAGTTTTGACATCGCTAAATATGAAACACGAAGAGTATGATTTGCATATATTACCATTTTGAAATTATTTGAAATCAATTCATCAGTTGTTACATTAGGATATGATGTTGGGATTGAAATTAAGGGAATATTTCCTTCCCATTTTTTACTAAACTCAAAAATTTCTTGTGGTGTGTTCTTTTTTGAATGAATGAGAATAGCATCAGCACCAGCTTTTTCATATGCAGTTGCACGTTTTATTGCTTCATCTATTCCTAAACCTGCAATTAAAGCCTCTACTCTAGCAATAATCATAAAATCATTCGAAATTTTTGCATCCTTTCCTGCAATGATTTTTGCAACAAAATCCTTTTCCGGTAAAAGTTCTTGAGTTCCATCTTCTAATAAGCTATTTTGTTTTGGAAATACTTTATCTTCGATGCTAACAGCTGCAATTCCTGCTTTTTCATATTTTTTTACCATGTGACCAACATTACTAGGTCCACCAAAACCCGTATCACAATCTGCAATAATGGGAATATTACATGATTCAGCCATATTGGATGCAGCATGTAAAAATTCTGTCATCGTTAGAATGCTTGCATCAGGAAGTGCATGAGTGGCGGAAATGGCAAAGCTTCCAGCCCAAACTGCATCAAAACCATGAATTTCTACTAGTTTGGCAGACATGGCGTCAAATGCGCCTCCTACTTTAACAATGGATTGTTCTGCTAATTTTTTTCTTAAACTATTAGAACTAGAATTCATTTTAGTCACAATGAAACTAGTTTTTTAGCTTATAATAATAGATTGTTAAAAAAATTATGATAATGTTTACTATTAAACAGCCTCCAAAGATTATTTTTGGCAAAAACTCTGTAAGAAATTTCTCTTTTCCTTTAGATAGTTTGGTTATTACCAGTAAAGGTGCTAAATCCCGAGGATGGCTAGAATATTTAGCATTAAATGATTTTTTACTTTTTGAAGATGTTGAACCTAATCCATCAATTGAGACCACTGAAAAAATTATTTCAAAATTTAGAAATGACTCTTTTTCTACAATAATTGGTGTTGGTGGAGGAAGCACTTTAGATGTAGCAAAATTTGTTGCCGCAAAATTAAACAAATCTAAAATTTTAATTCCAACAACATTTGGAAGTGGTAGTGAAGTTACTAGAATTTCAGTTTTAAAGGTAAATGGAAAAAAACAAAGCTTTCATGATGATAAACTATTTGCTGATATTTCAATCGTTGATAGTAATTTCATTACCAATACACCTTTGAATATTATAAAAAATTCAGCAATTGATGCTTGTGCACAATGTACAGAAGCTTATGATAGTAAAATTGCAAATCAATACACAAAATTTCTTTGTGAACATGCTTTCAATTGTTTAGAAAGTGCAATTCTTTCTGAAAATTTTGAACTTTTACCATATGGTTCTCTAATTACGGGGTTAGGCTTTGGAAATAGTTCTACTACATTAGGACATGCATTATCATATGTTTATTCTAATGAAGGGTATTCTCATGGGCATGCTTTATCTTATACAACTTCAGTTGCCCACAAATTCAACAATTCAAAATTTTATGATCGCTTTAAAACTATTGTAAAAAAATTAAATTTTGAACCTATACATCTTGATGAAAATTATGATATTGCATCAGAATTAATTTTAAAGGATAAAAAACATTTAGATAATAATCCTAAATTTATTTCAAAAGATAAGATAATTGAGTTATTACATCTACTAAATTCAAAACAATTCTATGACACTTTTTAATTTTCATCAAATTTTCCTTTGATTTTAAATATTTGACATAAATTGCCTATTCGGAAAAATATTATTTTAAATTGATTTAAAACATACATTGAAAAAGAGAATTAAATTGAAGACAAATAATGTTACTAATCAAACATTTTTTTTATCTAAAGTTTCTTTATGCAAGATTTTAATTATTGGATTTTTTGGTTTTTATTTAATTTCTAATTTTGCCCCTTATTATGATACAGCAGATGGATATACTTTGGCGACAATTGGGATCAAACTTTCTCAAGGTCAATATGCAATTACAAATGAATTATTAGAAAATACTGGAAAATTTGAATTCAAACCTGGTGATTGGGCAAATACTATTGATCCTTCTTATGCAGTTCCCTTAGGACCAATAGGGTTTCATTTATGGGCATCATTTCTTTATTCTCTAACAGGAAATTTTGGTTTGTTTTATTTTGGTCCAATTTCTGGAATTCTTTTACTAATTGTTTCAGAACGTGTATCTACCAAATTATTTGGAAAATATGTTGGTCTTTTAGCAATTTTATTTTTAGTCACAAATCATATTTTCCTTCGTTCGGCAGTTTCTTTTCAAACTGAAAGTTCAGCTACAATTCTTTTTTTGTTGGGTTTCTACTTTTTAATAAAATTCATAAAGAATTTATCTAACCTTTCAATTTTTCTAACTTCATTATTTTTATCGGTAGCAACTTTTGTTAGAATTAATAATATAATTTTTTTCCCCGTAGAATTAATTTTCTTATTTTCATATTTTATTTTTGAACATTTAAGGACAAAAAATAATAAAAAATCACTTTATCAAAAATCATTTTCGAAATCTGCTTTCAAAAAGTCTGCTTTACTTCTAATACCTTGGATTATTTTCTTTTCATTTTGGTTTGGATATCATGATTTCTTTTTTGGTGATCCATTTACAACTCAAATCATAATTCAGCGTGGTGAAGGAACAACTGATAAAGAAATTTCATCCTTTTTTGAACTTGAGTCTAGGCATTTTGAAAACATCAAACAATATTCAAAATATCTTTTACCATATCAATTTCCCGCTATGGAATCGTCATTATTTCAAAATTTTGATCCTCTTTTTGGAAAATTCTGGCTTGGAATAATTTCAATATTGATTTTACTTTCTGGTATAATAATTTCATTAAAAACACAAGATCATAGAAAAGAAATTTTTGTAATATGTTTTTTCATTCTTTCTACGGTTTGGTTTTATTCAGCTTTAACTTCAGAAGATAGAGCATCTTATGGAGTACCTGGTAGATACATGTTTCCTGCATTTATTTTATTTTATATGATAATTGGATTTTTAATTACCAAAATTTTTTCTATTGATAAAAAAAGAATTCCAATATTTGGATTAAAAATAATTAAAATTTTTGTAATTATTTGTTTGATTATATTTTTTGGAAGTTCAATTTACTTTACTCCATTTGGTCAAGCAATCTTCAACGGAACTTTTGAAATCCAAAATCCATTTGAATTATCTTTAAATCATCCTCCTGATTTGGAAGGATTAAAAAAAAATAATGTGATTGTAGCCCTAAAAACTGATAGAATTTTAGAATATGATGTAATTCCTTTCCAGATAGTACCTATAGATGATAAAATTGCCCCTCCTGATTCCATTTCTTTATTAAAAAATATCTTAAGTGAAGATTATTCTGTTTTCATATTCAAAACCCCTACTACTATCCATGAAAAGATTGTTTTCCAAGATTTAGCTGATAATCATGAAATAATTTTTAGTGATTTTTCTAAATCATTTTGTATTCTTTCTATTAAAAATAATGAAAATACTATTACACAAAATGATCAAATATGCCTAGAATAAAATTTGAATTAATCTACCATTTATTTTCTAAATAATTTTTTATTGTTTTTTCAATTCCTTCTTCAATTTCTATTTTAGGTTCAAAGCCTAATTGAGATTTCGCTTTTGAAATATCAGTAATAAAATCATAAGGTTTTACAGTAGTTTCTTTGAAAATAGGCTCAATTTTCTTTCCCATTTTATTATTTATTATCTCAATTAATTCTAAATTAGATGGTGAATCTTTACCTCCGATATTATAAATTCCCGTTTGAGGATTTTTGACTGATTTCATTATTGATTCTATTGCGTCATCTATGTATAGGTGATTTCTTCTAATTTTCCCAGTTCCCATAACTGTTGGTCTTTGATCATTTGCAATCATTTTTACAAAAGTTGGAATTGCTTGCCCATGTGGTTTTGCCACATTATATACTCCCATCATCCTTAAAATTACCAAAGAAATATTATTTTCCTTACAAAATATCTGCAAGTATTTTTCTGTTGCAAGCTTACTAGCTCCATAAACAACATTTGGATCTGTAATATGAAGTTCACTTACTGGATTCTCATTTGGTGTTCCATAAACCATATATGTACTAGAAAAAATTATTGTTTTTAAATTTGGTAAAAATTTTAACAAATTCATTGTCCCTTTGATATTTAGTTCAACACTATCTGGTCCATTTTTAATTACATCTCTGTCATTAGTGATTAAACTTGCTAAATGAATCAAAGTATCTATCTCTACTAATTCAGATTCATGTTTTTTAAGATCTTCATTATTTGTAATTTCAGAATGAATAATTTTTCCATCTATTGAATCATCTTTTCTGATATCTAATCCAAGATATGGAATTTTTTCATTGATAATTTTTTTACTAAGGATTCTTCCAATTTGACCTGATGCACCTGTTACAAGAATTTTCATTTTTCTACTCTACAGTTTTTTGTTCATGATTTTTAACGTATCTTCTGGACCTATATTGAAAATAGCATCAATTATTGACAAATTAGGAACAAAGTCAGACGAAGTTTGATTATAAATTGGATGATTGAATTTTTGAAAAATTAACTTGATATTGTTATCTTCAAATCTAATTTCATTATCAATAATGTATCTAGATGAACCTTTTCCTGTGCCTGAGATATATTCATCTCCATTTACGGCTTTAATTAGATTAATTATCTTGTCCGTGCCTGTTCCTTCAACTCCTAATTCTGATGAAAATTTGATGTTTTTTTGAATATTCAAAACATCTAAAATTTCTTTTATAAATGCAAAATTCAATTCTACCAGACTATCTTGTTTTTGAAAAAATATTTTCTTAAAATTTTTTGAATATTTATCAAAATATTTTGTTTTATGATAATTTTCAAAAATTTTATTCCAATGTTCATCTTGCCAAGAAACCTTGTGATTAATTTTGATTTGATTAATTTTCAGCAAATCATTTTTATTTTCTACTGGAACTGAAATCCATTTTGGTCCTCCTGAAGTTTTGATTTTTGTTCTAATCACATAGCTTTTTCCTCTTACAAGTTGAACATCATCAAAAATAATAAAAATATCTGAATTCAAAATTTTACGAATTAATCCCATCCAAGGAAGATAATTCGGTTGATGAATTGAAACCTTCAAAAATCTATTCACTTATTTCCAAATAATGGATATAGGACTAAAAACTTCACATAAGGGAATTTCTACTTTGACACCATTTGACTTACATGCTGCAACTATGACTTCTTTTTGAAAATAATTTTTTTTCTGATATGTTTTGTATTTAGATAAAGCTTTGAGTTTATCATTCAAATTTTTCTGATTTAATTGAACAAAAATTACTGGTTTTGGAAATTTTTCACTTCTTGGAATGTCATATTCCAATATTGTTTTTGTTCTAAAAACTCTAAGACATTCATCATGTCCTACTTGATGATCTTGATGAAGATCATATGGTGGAATGAATATACATGATGGATTAATTTTTTTTCCTATTTTCCATAAAAAATCACAAATTTCTTGTCTTGAATAAGAAAATTCTCTTGTAACAAAATCGCCAAATACAATATTTTCTTTTTTAATGCCTAATGAATTCAAACTATCTTTGCTCTCTTTTAGCACATTTTTGTTATCAGGATTTTCCTGATTTTTTGAAAGAGTAATTACATGAATAGGAACAGATTTTCCAAGTTTACTAATTACTCCTCCACAACCATATTCTACATCATCAGGATGACATCCTACAAAAAGCACCGGACCTTTGCCTAGAATATTTAAAACCAATTCAATCTTGACTGATTAAATTAATTATTATGTTTTTGTTGTCTATTTCTCAGTACTAATTAAGATTATTTATTTAGAATACTGCTTATATAGCCATTTTTTAATAATTAGGCAATTGAAATTAGTCATTTTGATGTTAGCGTATAATGAAGAAGAAAGAATAGAAAAGACTATTCTAAGAATTCCTAGAAAAATACCAAATATTGATCAAGTTGAAATCTTGGTAGTAAATGATGGCTCTACTGATAATACTGTAGATATGGCAATGAATGCTGGTGCAGATAAAATTATTTCACATAAAACTAATCTTGGTGTTGGAGCTGGCTTTATGACTGGTATTAGAAATTCTATCTCTCTAGGAGCTGATATTGTTGTTACTGTAGATGCTGATGGTGAAGCCAATATTGATCAGATTCCAGATTTGATTAATCCAATAATTAATAATCAATTTGATGTAGTTGTTGGAACTAGATTCTGGAAAGGAAATCCATCTACATACAAAAAATTAAATTATTTTGGAAATCAAATTTTTACAAAATTAGTCTCATTTGTTGCTGGACACAAATTTACTGATACACAAACTGGATTTAGAGCATATTCTAAAGATGCAATTGAAAATATTACAGTTGTAAATAATTTTACTTATACTCAAGAAGTACTGTTAGATTTACATTTTAAAAAATTTAGAATTGGCGAAACCCCTATTTCTTTTAAACATAGAGAAGATTCTAGATTAGTACATAGTATTACACGTTATACACTAAGATCATTATCTATAATTTCTAGTACCCTTGTATACCATAGACCTATAATGGCATTTGGTTTGTTCGGTGCACTTTTGAGCAGTATTGGAATTATTAGTAAATTAATATCATCTATACCAAATTTTATTGAAATTAATTCAACATTATCGTCTGGTTTGATTTTGTTGGGTGCCGTTAGTTTTATGATTGGATTATTTGCTCATATTGTTTTTAAACGACAAGCATTTTCGGAAAAAGATCTATTAGAACGAATTAAACGATTAGAAAAATTTAAAGAATAAATCATGGATGATGTTATTATTAGAGAATTAGAATTAGATGATCTAAAAAATGGATTTTTAGAATCCTTGGACTCATTAAAACCTGCAAGCACTCTATCAGAAAAAAAAGCCTTAGATATTTTTCAAAAAATTAAAAATAATCCTTTTCAACTAGTTTTTGTTGTAATAAAAAATTCCCGAGTTGTAGGATCTGCTACATTAATTTTAGAACAAAAATTTATTCATAATGGAAAATATGTAGGTCATATTGAAGATGTTGTAATCAATAAAAATTTTCAAAAATCTAAAATTGGCTCAAAATTAATCAATACAATTCTAAAACGTGCTGAAAGTGAAGGATGCTATAAATCAGTTTTAGATTGTTTAGATGATGTTGCACCATTTTATGAAAAACTGGGTTTTGTTAGACATCTAAAAGGAATGAGATTCAATCATTAGGAAAGTTCTTTGAGTTTAATAACACTAAAAATAATATTAGCTAATCAATTCATATTATAATCTTCAAAAAACACCTATAATCATAGGAATAAAAATGAAAATTAAAAATTTTTTTGACAAAATCATATTAGCATTAGCAGCAACAATAATCTTTTATTTTGCAATAATACTTTACTCTGACTATTCATCCATTGATGAAAAAAATATCACTTTTGATTTTCAATATATTCCAATAATTATTATTTTAATGATAGTCCACACATTAGTTTCAAGTTTTAAATTTCATAGATTATTACAACAATTAAACAAACCAATTTCTTTTAAAAAAAGTATAAAGATTTTTTTGGGAGGATTATCTTTAGCATTAACTCCTGGCGGGTTAGGAACGGCAATAAAATCTGTTTTGTTAAAAAAACAATTTAATTATTCAATTTCTTCAACATTCCCAATAATTTTAATTGAAAGATGGACTGAATTAATTGCAATTACCATAATCATTAGTGTTTTAATGATGTGGTCTAATTTTCTAACAAGCCAAATTATTTTAATTTTTGGAATATTATTTGTAGCAGTATTTGGAATTTTGATTTCAAAATCAAAAACTTTTACTTCAATCAAAAAAATTATTTTAAAAATAAATTTTTTAAAAAAATTATATTCATCCATTGATGAGTCTGAAACATCATTCAAAATATTAATGAAAAAAAAGAATTTATTTGAAATAATCTCAATAAGCCTTTCTACAAAATTCATTCATTTAATTACTGTTTATTTGATTTTTCAATCTGCAGGAATAGGAATTGAATTTTTTGATTCGGGTCAAATCTATTATACATCTTTGCTGATAGGAAATCTATCATTTTTACCTGCCGGAGTGATAGTTACTGAATCTGGTATGATTGCAATGTTAGTTAATAATGGAATTGATTTCTCATTAGCATCATTAGCTGTAATTTTTATGAGATTTATAGGAACTTGGATACCTGCAATTGCAGGAACTATAACATACAAATTTGGATTTAGTCTAAAATAAATTCTATATCTTATCGATTTACTAGAATTTGTAAAATATTTTCATGGACACTTATTTATAAACAAGATGAAGATTTCTTAGATAAATGGGTATTAGAAGAAAGATTGCAATTGGATTGTATGTTAAAGCAATTGAACGATATTCTTTGATGAGAAAAAAATACATGAAATTTCTACCAAATACTCCATTAGCTAAAAAAAACTCTAAACCTTTGTTTACATTAATGACCAAATACATTGCAACTCAATTTGAACCTGAAATACGTAAAGAACTCTCATTTTATATGAAAAATCACTATGAGTTAGAAGATCTTCAAGAAGGATTGGGAATGGGAACTTGGTTAGAATTTGTGAAAAAAACTGAAGGTATTGAAGGTGATATTTTAGAATTGGGGATTTATCGTGGCGGTACTACCACAATGACTGCTCATTATTTGAAAACATTAAATTCAAAACGAAAAATTTTTGCATGTGATGCTTTTATGGGCCTTCCTTATGAAGATAAACATTCCATTTGGGAAAATGCAAAAGGAATGTATTCAGAAACAAGTGAAAGTATTGTACAAAAAAAATTAGAAAAGTTTGATGTTGCAGACAAAGTCAATTTAGTTAAAGGTCTTTTTGAAGACACATTATACCAACAATTATCTGATAAGAAATTTTCTTTAGTTTTAGTAGACTGTGATCTATATGATGCAACTAAACTAAGTATGGAATTTGTGTATCCTAGAATGGAAAAAGGTGGAATTATTATGTTTGATGATTATGATAGAGTAAATCGTGATGAAGCTACATGTGGTGAAACTACTGCAGCTGATGAATTTTGTAAAGAAAAAAATCTTGAGATTAATTTATTTCCAGAACCTCACATCAAAATAAACTAGTTACTTTGATTGACATATTAACTGATTGAAAATGAAGATTACTTCAAAAAAATTTTTTCAGTGTTTTTACTTATTATTAAAAACATCAACAATTCCAAAAACAGATTGGTTTTCTCTTTTTAAGACAATTTTACTTACTATTTTAAAACATCCAAATTCAGTTTTTAAAAGACAAACTGAAGAATCTAAAAAACATTTTCTTACCGATTATCTTGCTAAACCCATTATTGTTAAATCTCCTGAAGGAATAATTTTTGTAGCAAGACCAAAATTTGAAGATCTTGCACGATTTTTGTTTTCAGAAGTAATTGCAAAATGGGAACCATTTTCATTAATTACTGGTAAAAATAATGTAATAATTGATTTGGGAGCTAATGTTGGATACTACACTCTAAAACTTTCTAAAAAAAATAAAGATTGTAAGATTATTGCTATTGAACCAGATCCTAACACCTTCAAAATTTTATCACAAAATTGCGAATTAAATAATTTAAAAAATATTGCCTTACATAATGTAGCTATATCAGAAGAAAATGGAACTGTTAAATTATTTCAATCTAAAACTCATTCTGGCACTTCATCAATTCTATCAAAATCATATTCACAAAATGAGTCTGTATCAATTAAATCCATAACTCTGGATAACCTACTGGGAAATTTATATAAAAAAATTGACTGGTTAAAAATTGATGTTGAAGGTTCAGAATTATTTGTACTAAAAGGTGCTTCTAACACTTTAAAAATTACAAATAAAATTATTATTGAACTACATGAAGAGATCCTGAATCAAAATAATCAAAGTTCTAAGCAAATTATTGATATATTGACAAAAAATAATTTCAAGATTACAACTTTTACTGAGTATTGGAATCAAAATACTTCACAAAATCAAGAATTAAAATCTGATTATATTTTAGCAGAAAAACTCTGACATTTAACCCAATGTGGATCTTTTCTTAATAAAATCTATGGATGGAATGGGAGATGGATCAATTTTTTGAATTATTGCGTAATATATCGATGTATAGTCTAAAAGATAAATTAAATTAATTACTTTAGTTATTATGCTACCTTCCTCTGAGAAAATTTCTTTGTATTCTATTCCATTTGAATTAAAATATTCTTTTAAAATTCTCCATCTTTCCTTTGTTTTTTCATAATCATCTTTTCCTTGTAACAAAATTGGATTAACATTGGATGATTTTTCCCATGAAACTATTCCATTATGACATGCCTCTACTACATCTTCAGCAATTACATGGGTTTTCCCGTTTTCTTGCAATGAATTTTTAAAGCGAATTGCAGATGCTTGTAATCCCCATGGATAATAAATCAATGGAATTCCATTGATCCACTCTGCTAAATCTAATGAAGGATTATCTTTAGAAAGATTTGAAGAAGAGATTTTTTCTCTTAATTCAAATAGTTTTTCAATAGATTCTTGAATATCAGTTTCATTAATTGGCAAAATGGGTTTAAGAATTTTTAACATTCCATACAAATAGGCTGTGAAAGAAGCTCTTGGAGAATGAAACTGAGGAATAATTTTATGGGAAATATTATTTGATTTACAATATTTTTCCATTATTCCATCAGAAGAAAAAGCAACAACATTAGTATCAATTTTTTTTGCTGCTTCTAAAACTGTAAGAGTTTCAGATGTATTTCCTGAAACACTTGTTGTAACTACTAATGTGTTGGAATCAACTGTTTTAGGCAGATGATATCCCTTAACAACTGAGACATGTTTATCTGTTTTTGATAATATTGAATAAAAAATATCTCCTATTGCACCAGAACCTCCCATTCCTGCAAAAATAATATTATCAATATTTTCAAATTCTATACTATTTTCATCTAATTCATATGCCTCTTTAGCGATTTCTGGCCACTTGTCATAAATTTTATACATTCCTTTAGAATCTACTTCATCTAAATTTTCTTTAGAAATCATCTATTTACAGGAATAATTTTTAAAATATATGTCTGATGAATTAAATCCCGAAGATTGATTTAAAATGAACATCTGTAAAATATGTTTATTGACGAATCAGAATATTGGCATAGATTCATCGTTACGAACAGTAGAATGGAAAAATAACAAAGTTAGAATGATTGATCAAACTAAATTACCAAATGAATTGGTTATTGTAGAATTTGATGATTTTAATCAAGTGGCTGATGCTATATCTACATTGGTTGTTAGAGGTGCACCTGCAATTGGTGTATCTGGTGCATTTGGTCTAGCATTAGCAGTATTACAAAGTAATGCTACCACTAAAGATGAATTAATATCATATTTAGAAAACGCAAAAAAAATTCTATTTGCTACTAGACCTACTGCAGTAAACTTAGGTTGGGGATTAGAAAAAATAATGAATATTGCAAAAACTGGAGATTCTGTTGAACAAATTAGAGAACTAGTAATTTCTACTGCTAAAAAAATGGCAGATGAAGATATTGAAATTAACAAAGCTATGGGTAAGAATGGTTCAATTCTTTTTGACAATAATGACACCATAATGACTCATTGTAATGCAGGAGCATTAGCAACTGTTGCATATGGAACCGCATTAGGTGTAATCAGAGCAACTAGAGAAAGTGGAAAAAATGTAAAAGTAATAGCAACTGAAACAAGACCTATTCAACAAGGTTCACGATTAACAGCATTTGAATTGAAACATGATGGATTCGATGTCAGTTTAGTGCCAGACACTGCAGTAGGATATTCAATGGCAAATGGTTTAGTGAATAAGGTAGTAGTTGGTGCAGATAGAATTGTAAAGACTGGTCATGTTTTTAATAAAATTGGAACTTATCAAGTAGCAACAATGGCTAAACAACATGGAATTCCATTTTATGTTGCAGCCCCATTATCGACCATTGATTTAGAGACAAAGGCTGAAGATGTAATCATTGAAATGCGTAAAGGGACTGAAGTAACTGGTATTGGTGAAAAAAAGACAGCTCCTGATGATATTGGTGTAATTAATCCTGCATTTGATATGACTCCTCCAGAATTAATTTCAGGGATAATTACTGAAAAAGGTGTGGCTAAATTTCCCTACGAAGAATCAATACCAAAATTATTTGAAGCTAATAATTAGAAAGTTTTTATTGTTTTTCAAACTGCCATTTACAATATGAGTACCGTTTCACCACAAGCAATTGAAGAATCACTCAAACAATGTATGGATCCCGAAGTTCCATTAAACATTGTAGAAATGGGATTAATCTATGGAATTGATGTTACTGAAAATAATGATGTTAACATCAAAATGACAATGACTACTCAAGGTTGTCCTCTTCATGAAACTCTAGTTGAAGATGCCACAAGATTTGCCAAAAAAGTACCTGGAGTTAATAATGTCAAAATAGACATTGTATGGGAACCTGCATGGTCAATGGATAAAATGACTGAAGAAGGAAAATTAAAAATAAAAAATATGGGTGCTACTATGAATACACCTGCACCAATAAATTATGAAACTGCTTTACCACAAGGAGTTGGAAAGTTAATTCAACAAGAGGATGGTTCAATGGTTCTTGCAAATGAACATGAACAAGGATTCATGGTCAATCAAGCAATAGTTGACTTTTGGAAGTCTTGTAATGGCCAACGTAAAGTAACAGATCTTGTTGAAGTATTTGCACAACAAACAGGATTACAAAGAAAACAAGTTGAAAAAGAAGTAATGCAGTTGCTCCAACAACTACGTGATGGTGGGTTAATAGCAATAGCAGGTCAATCAGACACTCCTAATGTTGAATTTAAAAAATAAAATTTTCTAATAGATTAGTTTAAGAACTAGATTTTTAAATACCTGGTAATGAGATTTTTATTAGTCATATTATCTGTAATGCTTTTCTCTGGAATATTTTTTGGAATTTCTTTTGCTGAAAAATTTGAATATGAAGTCGAAATCGAAATTATTGCTGAAAATTTAAACATTCCTTGGGCAATTGATTTTGCCCCTGATGGAAGAATATTTTTTACTGAACGTTCTGATGGCGAAATACCTGGAACCACAAGACATGGAACAGTAAGAATTATTGAAGATGGAAAACTTTTAGATGAACCTGCATTGACTCTGCAAGTTGAAAGAAGAGAGGCAGGAGTTTTAGGTATAGCTTTAGATCCTAATTTCGATGAAAATCATTATGTTTATGTTTATTATACAAAGAAATCTACGCCTTTACCAAAGGACATTCTTTCAGATACGTTTAACAGACTTTCACGATTTACTGAATCCAACAATAAATTAGAAAATGAATTTATCTTAATTGATAGAATCCCAGGCTCAACCGCTCATGATGGTGGAAGAATAAAAATTGGTCCTGATGGTAAACTATATGCTACAACTGGTGAAATTAAAACACCTGAATTATCTCAAGATCTTAATTCGTTAGGAGGAAAAATCTTACGAATAAATCTTGATGGAAGCATTCCTAATGATAATCCTTTTGAAAATTCCCCTGTTTTTTCTTATGGTCATAGAAATCCACAGGGAATAGATTGGGATAAATCAACAGGTAATTTGATTTCAACTGAGCATGGTCCTTCTGGTGAATATGGATGGGAGGGAAGAGATGAAATTAATTTAATTGAATCTGGAAAAAATTATGGATGGCCTAATGTATCTGGTGAATTAACTGATGCAAAATATGTAACTCCTTTATATCAAACTGGTCAAGAGGAAACATGGGCCCCTTCAGGTGCAACTTTTTATAATTCTGAAAAATTTCCAGATTGGCAAGGCAAATTTTTTGTTGCAACACTATATGGAAAACATTTGAGAATTTTAGATTTTGATCTTGATACAAATGAAGTTCTTTCCAATGAAATTTTACTAAAAGATTCTTTTGGCAGATTACGTGATGTTGCAGAAGGTCCTGATGGTAATTTATACGTCTTGACTAGTAATCAGGATGGTAGAGGAATTCCTGCACCAAACGATGACAGGATTTTCAAAATCATTCCTATTTCTAGCAATAAAATTTTACTGGGAGATAATACTTTGTCCCCATTACAACAGTTCAAACAAGGAGTTTTATCAAAAAATATACTTTGTAAAGATGGATTAGAATTATTAATTAAAAATAGTTCTGGAATGCCTGCATGTGTAACTACAAAAACATTATCAAAACTTATAGAAATTGGTTGGGGAAATTTACCATAATTTAATCAAAAAATATAATTTGAATTTGCACCATCAAAGTTTATTGTGACTCCTGAAAGATATTTTATCTCATTTTCAATAATTGATTTTATAAAACTTCCAATCTCTTCAGGTTTTCCCAATCTTTTCATAGGTAATGTTTCTTCAAATTCTTGAACATTTTCTATTAATTCTTGAGTTCTATCTGTGTTAATTGGTCCTGGAGCAATATTTACACAACTGATATTATTTTGAGCATATTCTTTGCTTAATACTTTAAAGACTTCAGAAAATGCAGCACGATATGCTGATGAAATGATTAATTTGGCATTTGGTTCTTTAATTACACTAGAACTAATCAAAAATATGTATCCTCCATCATTAATTTTGATTTTTTGTAGAATGGTAACAAATCCTAAAAATAATTGATTATGATAAAGTTTCCAATCCGTTTCTGTAATGGTGTTGAATAGTTTTGGAGAAGGTCCTCCTGTATTTAATATGAGAATATCTGTTTGAGTATTTTTCTCTAAAAATTTTTTTACACTATCCAAATTTGATGTATCAATATCAGTTTTTGATGTAGCAAAAACGTCAATTCCAATTGATTTTAAAGATTTAGAAATTGCTTTACCTATTCCTCTTGAACCGCCAAGAACAATTGCTTTAGACATATAATTTTTAAAATATTTGTTATAATTAAATTTCTTTAATTTCTGTTATTGTTCCTAATACAGAATCCATCTGAACTATTGCTCTTTTTTCATCCCATCCCAGAGCGACATACCAATCTCCTGCATCATCATGATATTTTGTTTCCAGCGTTTTGATATTTTCTGGCTTTACATCATATTTTTTTGCAATTCCAGAGATACCTAACGCAACTGCATCTTTTTCCTTTTCTAAACGCCTTTTCATTAATCCTATTCCTGGACTCATATTTTTTGTAAATTGTTTCATCTAATATAGTTAATTCATAAAATTAGCCATGATGTTGAATTTTTCTAATTGATACTCTTACAATATTTCAAATAACCCTGTTGTATTGTAGGAACAAAATGAAATTAATTCAAAGACTTTCAAATTCGACAATTACAAAATCTAGTACTCTTGTTTCATTAATTTCTATTTTAGCAATGATTGGTCCAATTGTAATTGTTTCAGCAGGATTTTGGGATGCCATTTCACATCTTCTAAAAGAACCAGAGTTTTTCTGGAGCCCCTCTCATATTGTAGTCTATTCTGGAGTTTCAATGACTACTTGTGCTGCAATAATTGGTAGCATGCTATTAATTCGAAAATCAGTTCATGGTTCTCTTAAAACTGGAATCAAATTAGTTATTGTAGGTTCTATTCTACAAATTGTTTCAGGTTTTGGAGATTCTTTATCTCATGACGTCTTTGGAATTGATGGGCTTATCTCATGGTCTCACCAACCACTAGAATTAGGACTAGTTATTGCATCACTAGGTGCAGTCTTGATTTTAAAAAATAGAGAACACACAAAACTCAAAATATTTCTTCCATTCTCTATTGTAGCATTTTTGTTTTTTACTACCTGGTTGATTTTTAATCTTGTATTGATTTTTGGACATACCATTCAATGTATACAAATCTATGAGATATTCTCTTCAGGTTGTTCAATATTATAATTTTTAATTTTGAAAAATGCCATAATCAACATCACAATAGCTCCTACAAATATTATAATTCCTGATGGATACATTTTTTGTGAATTTGTATTTCCGAATTCCATTTCAATATTGATTTGATTTTTTGCAATATTTGTAATCTTTAATGTGTAATCACCGTTTTCTTCAAAGTCAAAATAACCCACTGACATTTTTGTTTGAATCATTTGTTCTTGAATCACGTTGTCATTAGAATCTAATATCTGAACAAATACTTCTTCTCCTGAAAATTCAGGCATATATAATTTGAAATATCCTATATCTATACCAAGCAATTCTGATTTTGTTTCAAATGAGCTTGACTGTTTTAGTAAAATTGAATCATATTTTTTTTCAGTTTCATCAAAAATATATGCTGTCCAAATTATCCCCACTATCACTAAAATCAATCCAATTTTGAATGGAGATATACGCATTTCATCATGCTGAGAAATTATTTACTTAATAAGATAATCTAAAGGGCTCGGAGGGCTTCGATCCCTCGACCTAGCGGTTCGAAGCCGCTCGCACTATCCAGACTGTGCAACGAGTCCAAACAAGTAAGATTTTAACAGGTCTAAATATCTGTCTAGATACTTTGAAGGTATCAAAAAAAGTAGTTGGAGTAGAATATGCAATTAGAGATATTGTACTGGCCGCTAGAAAAGTTGAACAAAAAGGAATGCAAGTTGATTATCTAAACATTGGTGATCCTGTACAATTTGGCTTTCAACCTCCTGATAATGTAAAACAAGCTTTGATTGATGCAATTAAGAGAGGTGATAATTTCTATTCTACATCTGAAGGTCTTTTGGAATTAAGAGAAGAAATTGCCAAAAAAGAAAATGCCAAAGGGCTTTCCATCAATGCTGATGATATTCTAATTACAAATGGTGTCTCTGAAGGACTAGACATGGTGATATCTTCAATTGTTGAAGAAGGCGATGAAGTACTATTACCTGGACCTTATTATCCTCCATATGCTTCGTATGTCCGATTACATGGTGGGATTCCTGTAGAATTTGGAGTAGATTTGAATAATTCTACTCCTGATATTGAGGATATAAAATCCAAAATTACATCAAAGACTGTAGCCATTTGTTTGATCAGTCCAAATAATCCTACTGGAGTTGTTTTCAATGAAAAAGCCCTCAAAGAATTAGTGGATATTGCAAATGAGCATAATCTCTACATAATTTGTGATGAGATTTACGATCAAATAGTTTTTGATGAAAAATTTGTTGGAATTGGTAAAGTAGCTGGTAATTCACCAGTAATTGTTCTAAATGGTTTTTCCAAAGTCCATTTGATGTCTGGCTGGAGAATCGGTTACATTGCATTTAACCAATCTCCACAATTAGCAGAATTAAGAGAACACTTGCCTAAACTTGCTAGAGTGAGAATTGCAACTAGTCTTCCTGTTCAACATGCAGCATTAGAATCACTACGTGGACCACAAGATTACATTGGTGATTTTGTTTCTGAAATGAAAAAACATCGTGATTTTGTAGTAAAACGATTAAACGAAATTCCTGGATTGTCATGTCCTAACCCCAAGGGCTCATTTTATGCATTTCCAAAAATTGAAGACAATAGGTTTGATAATGATAAGGAATTTGTAACAAAGTTGTTAGAAGAACAAGGTGTACTGACAGTTCATGGTTCCGGTTTTGGAGAACAGTATGGCAGTGGACATTTCAGACTAGTTTATCTTCCAGATCTTAAAATATTGGATTCTGCAATGAGTAAAATTGAAAAATTTGTCACTCAGTAATTCCAAACTGTAAATTTTTCAGGAACAATTTCAATAATACAATTAGTGTCATCTAGTAATTCTTTTGCAGATTTGTTATCTAGTGATTTAAAATATCGCAAAAGAATTTTTTTTGCAATATTTTTAACTTTGTTACTTTCTAAGATAAGATTTGCATTTCCTTGCACTAGAACACCAAAAATATTTGGCGCCTTTATTCCTATATCTATACAGCATGAAACCTGATTATTTTTTTTAATATTTTTTGCTTTTATCGTTTTAGTGTTAGTTCCAATGTAAATTTTTTTTCCGCTATATCTATACCATACAGGCACAATATGTGGAGTTTTGTTTTTGCCAACTGTAGCTAATCGTAAAATCTTTTGTTGACTTAGAAATTCATCTCTTTTGTTCATGTTTTCTAAATCCTAATGCTATCATAAAAATCCCAAAGCCTAACATTGCTACAGAAACTTTTTCATTTGTAAATTCATCATTAAATAGAAAATCTTCAACAAATTCTATTCCCCAAATTAATAATTGTTGAATTAGAACAATACCTCCCATTATACAAAAAAGTAATCCAATAACTGTAAACCAGTTTTTACCTCGTCTATAATACTCGTGACTCATAATTAGAAAAGAGTAGTTTAGATAATTTTGATGCCTGGATTCTTTATCTTGTTTCTGATCATTGCGTTTAGTAGCAATGGAGTGGACATTTCTGCAAGATATGATAATTCAATTGGTCCCAAATAGATTGATCTTAATCCTTTGATTTCATCAATTAACTGATTAACTACTGCAACTGATTCTTTATCGTCACCACAAACAAAGATGTCATAATCTAATTCCAATGTTGGATTGATTAACTTTTTCTCAGAGATTACGTGAAATGCAGAAACCAATTTTGATTTGTCTTTCATGTGTTCTGAAACCAGTTTGTATGAAAATGGTTTGTTATCTTTAATTGAAACACACTCAAATCCAACATCTGTTTTTGTCATAGGTACGATTGGAGATACAACAACACAGCTATCTTTTACTTCTGACAAAATTCCTGAACATACAGAATCAATATTCTCATATGGAATTGATAAAATCAAAACATCACTTTCTTTAGCAACTGAAACATTGTCGTTTCCAGTAATTGTTCCCTTTATTTCACCAAATGCTTCTTTTGCAAGATTCGTATATTCTGTAGCTGATTCAGATGCTCTTGCAGCATCTCTAGAACCAACAATAACATCATTATTTTGTGACCATCTTAAAGCAAATCCTTTGCCCATTCCACCAGTTCCACCAATTATTCCTACTTTCATGATTTCTATCTGACAATGTTATTATTATCTCTATTTGAAAATCGATCAAATTGGGACAGATTATCTTTCTCAGACATGGACAGGCCAAAAATAATACTGAAAGAATTCTAGCTGGAAGAACAGAAGGAGTCCCATTGACAGAAATTGGAATCAAACAGGCAGAACATACTGCAGAATTACTTGAACACATGAATGTTTCAGCAATTTATTCTAGTCCTATCCAAAGAGCTAAACATACTGCAGAAATTGTCGGTAAACACAATTCTATTGATGTAACAATTGATGAGCGTTTAATTGAACTTGATATGGGAAAATTTACTGGAATGCCATATGATGAAATTTTCACAAGTCATGGTAATGTCTTTATGAAATTTTACAATGGAGAATTAGAAATTGCTCACAATGGTGTAGAGACTTTTGATCAAGTCAAAAAGCGAGTTTTAGGGATAGTAGATCATGTAACTAAAAATCATCCTGATGAGAATGTCGTTCTAGTGACTCATATGGATCCAATCAAGGCAATGCTTTCGACAATTGTTGATCTATCTCCTACAAACCTCTTTGAATTAATCATAGCCAATGCATCTTTGAATATTTTCAGAGAAAAAGAACAAAAGTTCTCATTATCAGGACTTAATGTAATGCATCCATCTCGATTCGATCAAGGATGGTAGCTAATAATCTTGAAAACCCTTAAATAGAAATTATAGGCCACGTCATTCAATCGCTATGAAGAAATTCGTCGGGTTATTCTTGGTATTGGGAGTTTTAATGGTAATTCCAGCTGTGGACTTAGCATTTGCTGCCGGTGATGAACCTGGAGAATATCTTGATCGTAGAGTGGTTATTTGGAATTTATTTTATAGATTAATGACCGTTGGATTTACTGTTGGTGCAGTAGTCTCTGGAACAATTATTTGGCAATGCTGGAGATTTAGAGAATCTCATCCAAAAGCAAAACCAACTCCATATGAGGGCACGGACTGGTAATAATGGGCGGACACTCTAATTGGCCTGAATGGATTTACATCGGCGTTGTTGTAGCATTGATGTGTTGGGTCGGGGCAGAAGCTTGGGAAGCAGAAAGACTCGTAGAACATGTTCCAGAAGGTGCTGAAACAATTATTGTAACAGGACAACAATGGTTCTGGACTTTTGAACATGAAGATGGTACTAAAGAAATTGGTGAACTTCATGTTGAAGTTGGCAAAGCTTACAAATTAGAAATTCATTCTAAAGACGTTAATCATTCTTTTAACATTCACGATTATGTCGTATTGATGGACGCAATTCCTGGTAGAGTAAACACAGTATGGTTTGCTCCAACTGATGCGGGAGAACATGATATTCAATGCAGAGAATATTGTGGATTAATCCACTATAACATGAGGGGAAAATTAATTGTGGAGGATCCTACAGCTTGACAACGCTTTTATCACAACTTTTAATGCACAAATCTGAGGAGATTATCTGATGGTTCTAGAATTACAAAAACCACGTCCAATTTGGCAGATAATGTTCTCAACACATCATACTGATGTTGGATTACTTTATCTGATTTCATCACTTGCATTCTTGTTCTTGGGTGGAACTTTGGCTCTTGCAATCAGAGCAGAATTGTTCTTACCTGGTGCACAAATTATTGGTGATGCAATGACCTTTAACAGAATTTTCACAGTTCACGGCACGACATTAATTTTCTTGTTTATCATTCCATTTGCATCTGCAGTTGGTAACTACTATGTTCCAATAATGGTCAGATACAAAGACATGGCATATCCAAAACTTAATGCCATAGCATTTTGGATGATTCCTCCAGCTGGTGCACTTATCTGGCTAGGATTTGCAGACTTTACATGGTATGCAACACCTCCATATTCAATCATTAGTGCTCCAGGTCCTGCAGCAGATATGTGGATTTTTGGATTAAAGATTCTGGGTATCTCCTCCGTACTTGGCGCAATCAACTTTATCGTTACAATTCTCAAATGTAAACATCCTGACATGTCAATTGGACAAGTTCCATTGTTGGCATGGTCATTCTTATCTTCATCATTGATTATTCTAGTTGCAATTCCTACTTTTGCTGCAGCACTCTTGATGTTACTAACTGACAGACTTGGCGTAAGTGGATTTTTCAATCCTGCAATGGGAGGAGATCCAATAGCATATGCACACTTGTTCTGGTTTACATTCCATCCTGAAGTGTATGTACTAGTAATTCCTGCAATTGGTATGATGTATGAAATTATTCCAAGATTCTCAAGAAAACCAATTTACAGTTACAACTCTGGTGTCTTTGCATTTGTATTGTTATCTATTGTCGGTTTCTCATCATGGGCACACCATATGTATGCAACCGGAATGTCATTTACCGAAAAAACAGTATTCATGGTAGGAACTCTTGCAGCAGTTCCAGCATCAGCCATGCACGTATTCAACTTTGTTGCAACCATGTGGAATGGCAGAATCAAGTTCTCAACTCCTATGATGTGGGCAGTTGGTGGAATTGCATTATTCTTCTCTGCAGGTGCAGGTGGTGTTGCAAACGCTGCTATGCCATTAGACTTTACCACACATGATACATACTGGGTAGTTGGTCACTTCCATCTCTTTGTGATGGGTACAATTGCATTTGGTTCAATTGGATTCCTCTACTACATGTTCCCATATGTAACAGGAAGAATGTACAATGAAACAATGGGTAAAATCCACTTTGTTATGTCATTTGTTGGTACCGTTCTAGTATTCTTTACACAACACGTACTTGGTCTTTATGGAATGCCAAGAAGAATTTTCGATTATCCTCCAATCCCAGAATGGATTGCTATGAACCAGATTGCAACAGTCGGTGCCATGGTTATTGGTGTCAGTATGGCAATCTTCTTGGCAAACATGATTTACAGTTCAGGAAAGGGACAACTTGCAAATACCGAGGATCCATTTGGAGTCGGTGGCAAATACTATTATCCATTTGAGGCAAAGAACCCATCACATTAGGAGATATATGAAATGAGCCACGATAATTCCCAAGTTTACAGAACAACTCCAGCAAGAACTGGAAAAATGATGATTATCATGTTAGGTATATGCATTGTTGGCGGAGCAATCTTCTTTTCAATGTGGGATTATTGGATTTCAGAACCTGCCCCAGTTGTAGCAATGATGGCTGGAGATTCAGGTTCTGCAGGTCCAGCAGCACATACTGGTGCAACCCTTACACAAGTTCTTCATTTTATTGAATCTTCTGACTTTAGGACTTTGGCTTTTAACTCGTTACCTGGTGAACCTGATCACAATCCAACAGTTAAGATGGAAGTTGGAGACAAAGTAATCTTTGATGTTGATAATGCCGGAAAATCATTTCACTCCTTTGGTGTAACAACTGAAGATGAAGGATTTGGAGGAATTGTCCCTGGAAGTGAAGTTGCAACAGCATCTAATCCACTAAAACCGGGTGAAAGTGGAACTTCAGAATTTATTGCAGGAGAAGAAGGAGTTTACTATTACATTTGTACAGTTCCAGGTCACAGAGAACAAGGAATGGTTGGTAAAATCATTGTAGGGGATGTTTCAGTTGAAGAAGAAGTAATGGAGGCAGCACCAGAACCAGAAGTAATGGAAGAAGTTGCAGCACCAGAACCAGAAGTAATGGAAGAAGTTGCAGCACCAGAACCAGTAGCATTTGATGGAGTAATATCTATCCCAGATGGTTCTGGAGTTCCTGGATGTGATGAAACAAACGAATGTTATCTTCCATACCATGTTACAGTTTCAGCAGGTGAAGAAATCACTTGGTCAAATGATGATACAGCAGCTCATACTGTAACTAGTGGAACTCCTGCAGGTGGAGCTGATGGAAAATTTGACAGTAGTTTGTTTATGGCAGGTGGTACATTTTCAGTAACATTAGATGAAGCAGGCGAATATCCATACTTTTGTATGGTACATCCTTGGATGACTGGTGTCATTACAGTTAACTAGAAACGAAAAATTTTGGCAATCCAATACTTAGCACTAACAACAATGATAGTTTTGTATTCATTGATGTTTATTGGCGGATATATCTCAGCAGCTGGACTTGGATTGACTTGTCCTGAATGGCCTCTATGCCCTAATGGTGTAATGCCTTCTGAGGAATATCTTATTGAATGGATTCATAGAACAACTGCTGCAACAACTGGAATACTAGTTGTTTCAACAATGATTGCAAGTTTGATAAATAAAAATTCTGATTTGAAAATAAAAATTACCAGCTCTCTTGCAACTGGCTTAGTTATTACACAAATTACACTTGGTGCCCTAGTAATTGATACAAAGCTTCATGCAGTACTAGTCGCAATTCACTTGGGAATTGGAATTTGGTTATTTGCAATGGTGTTGCTAACTACAATATTTGCATTTAGAATCTCAAAATCTTCTAAACCAATTACTGTTTAGGTTTTTTTAGCATTTTTGGCAAGTAAATGTACAACATTACTCCTACAAATACAAACGCACCTGTAGTAATTGCACCAATGAAAACAAACCCAAATGGACTTTGAGTTCCCATATTGAATGTATAAGTCAAAGTTCCATGCGAATCTTCCATATCATACAAATCAACTTTCACAATATGGTTTCCTACATTTCTCCAAATATAGTCAAAATCCCAATGAGAACCATCTACTGATGTTGGAGGAATGGCATCTACTTGCTGATCATTATAAAAAACTCGTATTCCCATCCTAAAATTATCCACATCTTCATAATCAAATCCTTTAGTCACTTTAATGAGAAATTGTGATGGCTCATCAATTTGTGGAAATTCTGGTGCTGTGGCAACCTGGACTCTATAACCGCCATATGATTGCTCAGCCGAATTGAACATGGAATGGGCATATGCTGAATCAAATCCTGCATACGCTAAAAATATCAAAATAAAGATCAAAAAAACTGATCGCTTTTTAGTCATTCAATTTATCATAATAATTAGATGAATATATTGTAAATCAATTTTGGCAGGAAAATCTTCAAAACCTTTAAATCCTTATTGGCAAGAAACTCAATCGTTGACCCTCGTTACAAAATCAATCGATATCAAAACACCTGTAGAGAATGTTTTCACCTACTTTGCAAGACCAGAGCATGTTTCTGATCAAATCAAAAATGACACAGTAGGTATGACAGTCGTTCCTATGGATATTAAGGAAGGAATGGGTGTTGGTACAACCTTTAGAATTATCGGTGACTTTAGCGGTAAACGTTTAGAGTGGGATTGTGAAACAACTGAATTCATTAGAAACGAGAAAATCACTGCCAAGCAAATTGAAGGTCCTTTCAAGAATTGGCAAATTACCAACGAATTCAAAGCATTAGGTAATAATCTTACAAGAGTAACCATGTCAGTAGACTATGAGATGCCATTTGGTCCTCTAGGTGCAATTTTGGACAAAGCAAAATTTGCAAAATCTGCTGAGAAAGGAATGGAAACAGCTCTTTACAACGTTAGAGGACTACTTGAAGGAAATGGTTCAATTCCAGTGTACATTACACTTGATGCATACCAAAAACTTCTAGCCGAAAAGAAAAAGATGAACGATGTTCCAGTTTCAACTGCACTTACTGCAATCATTGAAAAATACAATGAAATTGAAGCAAAAGCATAAAACTGAATTTTCATTTATTTTAAAATCTTAAGATTAATAACAACTCTAGGCTTATCCTTTTTGGTGGGTCTATGGCGCAGCCAGGTAGCGCACCGGACTCTTAATCCGGTTGTCAAGGGTCCGAATCCCTTTAGACCCGCTTTTAATTTAATTTTAAAAAGATAATTTTTAAAAAATTATTCTATTTTGATTTCAGTATACTTTTTTGCTAATGCAAGTAGTTCATCCACTCCTAATGGCTTTGAAATCACTTTGATTAGTCCTTCTTTGATTGCTTCTTGACTTTTTGGTTCAAACTCTGAAAATCCTGTAACAATTACCACATTAGCATTAGCATCTATACTTTTGATTTGTTTGAATGCTTGATATCCATCAAGTATTGGCATATCTCCATCCATTATTACAAGTGATGGTTTGTGTTCTATGAATTTTTGAACTCCTTCTTCTCCATTCATCGCAGTCTCAACATCAAATGCATGTAATTCTAGAATTTCCTTGTAAATTCCAATTAGATCCATATCATCTTCTACAACTAGTACTGTTCCACCCATGCCCAAGTAAGATTATCATACTTTACTATTAAACACTACGTAAGTTCAAATTGTGACATATACCAAAATATCTATAGATTTAGTCAATGGTTTTTAAGGTAAAATGCAATTGAAATTACTTGAAAACGTATATTCTATAAAAATTGGAAATAATATGAAGTTAAGAGGATCAAAAATTGAGTAAACCCAATTTAATTAACAAACAATTGAATGATAATAAAAAATCTTTAACTTTTCTAATTGTAACTTTACTTGGGTTTACTGCTATTTATCAGCTAAGACCTCTTCTTGATGATCAACAATTCATGTGGATTTCAATTCCTACATATGCAATTGTTCCAGGAATTCTAACTGCATACTCATCAATTCTTGCAATAAAATTACATAGACAAAAACATTTCCAAGCAAAAGGTTTTCTTGTTTTTGCAATTGGTGCAGCATTTTGGTTTATAGCTGAACAGATTTGGCAATTATACGATCATGTTTGGGAAGGAGATCCATTCCCATCAGAAGCTGACATTTTCTATGTTGGAGCATATCCATTCATGATTGCTTTTCTCTTTATTTCCTTAAAACCTGTTTTAAAATCAATTAATTGGAAAGTTTGGTTGTTTGCAATAGGATTATCTTTTTCATTATTGCTACCCTCCCTTTTAGCAGCATATGATGATATGGAAGGAGAAGAAGCATTTGCAACATCCATTGCACTTGCATATCCCATTATGGCATCAATTCAAGTTGTACCTGCCATCGTCGGAATTTTATTTCTTACAAAAAGATCTGCCAATTTCTCTTGGATGCTTGTGTTATTTGGTTTTATAATTTACAACATTTCTGATACTTTCTTTTTGTTTGCTGAATTAGATGGAACTTACTATGATGGCCATCCAGTTGATCTGTTGTATGTCTACAGTTTTGTACTGTTAATTTTCGCATTTCACATTAGACTCAAAATTGCTAATTTACCATCCTCTGAAAATAAAGCAATGTTTTTCTCTGAAACTGTTCAGTTTGAAACAATTAGTAAATTTGGAATTCCACTAACATTAGCAATTGTTAGCATGGTCATCTTAGTTTCAATGGTTGATGCTATTTTTATTCAAGAGGATGAAACCCTCTCATCACAAAGTCTTATGCTTGGAGTAGTTGCAATGCTGGGAGTTTTTGCAGTGATCGTAATTACAATCAACAAAAATCTTTCACGCCTAGTAAAAATGAGAACCACTGAGCTTGTTGAACAAAGAGATAATCTTGAAAATCTTGTTGAAGAAAAGACTCATGAAATTCTAAAGTCAGAGCGATTATCTGCAATTGGTGAACTTTCTGGACGTCTTGCACACGACTTGAGAAATCCCCTATCAGTCATGAAAATGTCTCTAGATTTGATAAAACAGAGTCCTGCAGATTCAAAAATATCTGATCCAACTGTAACAAAACGTATTGATTTGATTGAGAAAAGTATTGATAGAATTTCTCATCAGGTAGATGATGTTTTGGGATATGTGAGAAATTCTCCATTAAATCTGACAAATGTTTCGCTAAAAGAACTTGTTGAGAACTCTTTGGAAAAAGTTAATGTTCCAGAAGATGTTAAAGTTGAAATTTCAAAAAAAGATGTAAAAATTGATTGTGATGCCATTAAACTTGATGCTGTTTTTATCAATTTGATTGTGAATTCAATTCAAGCCATGCATGATGGAGGGAAAATTACCATTCAGATAAGTGAGCAAGACAATTTTGCAATTATAAAATTCAGTGATACAGGAGAAGGAATTCCCAATGAAAATATGAATAAAATCTTTGAACCATTATTTACAACTAAACAAAAAGGAACTGGGTTGGGTCTTGCAAGCTGTAAAAATATTGTGGAACAACATCAAGGAGAAATTTCTGTTTCTAATAATCCTACAACATTTAGTATAATGTTGCCAAAAGTACTATCTGTACAAAAAGTGAAACTACAACCAAAACAAAATTAGAGTTTCTTTAGCAATGTGAATCTGGGCTTGTCTGGTTCTATATCTTCATGCATATTCACATTGCTGACAAATTTTACTTTATAGTCAAGCCATTTATTTTGCATATTTCGAGATTTTTGATTCTCATCAATTTGTTGTTCAATTTCCTCAAATTTCTCACAATTCATAATCCATCTTTTGGACACTCTGAACATTTCAGACACTCCTTTTTCTACAGTCTCATCATCTAGATAATTCATCAGTCCATGAGTAAAGACAAAATCAATTGTTGAATCATCAAATGGTAGTTCTGTAATGGAACCTTTCCTAAAATTTGCAATTGAGAGTTTTTCTTTAGCCATTTTTAATGCCTTTTCATTAAGATCAATTCCGTGGATTTCAAATGTATCTGGAAATAATCTTAAATCAATTCCTGTTCCACAACCAATTTCTAGTATACTTGTACAATGTAATGATGTTGCCAAATCCCTGACAAATTTAGAAAACTCTTCATTGTATCTTGCTTCATTTTCATCCGAATATTTATTCCAAAACTCTTCATTGTAACTCATAGAAATTTTCCACCAAAAGCTGTATTTGTTACTAATTGTTTAGTGCTGGCATTTGCATGGAATAAGTTTTGTATCAAACGTGCAATCATGTGGTCCATCTGATTTTCCCTGAGTAGGAATCTCTTTCATGCAATCATCATGTCTGCCTTTTCTACAGAACCAGCAAATTTCTTGTGTATTGCCTGTATAGCATGAATCCATAATTCTTTATTTCTCACTATAGGTAAAAAACTTCATGGAGATCAGATAAAAGTTAACCAAGGCAAGAATCTTTCATCCTTGCCCATAACTACATCTGTAAATGATTTTTGTAATGCTTTGGTAATGACACCCATTTTTCCTGTTCCTATCTTTACCTTGTCAATTTGAGTTACTGATTTTACTTCAGCTGCAGTTCCTGTCATAAAAATTTCATCGGCATTATACAGGTCATCTCTCTCTAAATCCCGTTCGATTACAAATCCCCCATTTTCTTCTATTATCTGTATTATACTGTCTCTAGTTATTCCGTCCAAGCCTCCTGCAGAAAGTGGAGGAGTTTGAATGATGTCATCTTTTACAATAAAGATATTCTCAGCACTCCCTTCTGCTACTTTACCATGTGAATTTAGCATAATTGCTTCATCATATCCATTTTCTAATGCTTCCATTCTTGCAAGAGCTGCGTTTGCATAGTTTGATGCAGCTTTTGCTTGCATTGGCTGAGATCTTGAATCAATCTTTGTCCAGCTTGAAACCTTGCATTTTGCCCCTGAAAATTTACCGGCTTTTGATTCACCCATCTTCCATTCCCAGCATGAAATTGAAATATCCACTTTGTTTGTGGTTGGGGTCAATCCCATTGTTCCATACCCATAGTATGCTAATGGTCTGATGTATGATTCTTTGAGTCCACTAGATTGAACTGTTTTGATTATGGCATCTGAAATTACTTTTTTTGAAAATTGCATTTTCATTGAATATAGCTTTGCAGATTTGAAAAATCTATCAACATGTTCTGGTAATCTGAAAATTGCTGATCCATTTGGCGTATCATAACATCTAATCCCTTCAAAAATTGATGTTGAATAATGTAATGCATGAGTTAAAACATGAACTTTGGCATCTTTGAATGGTACTAATTTCCCATTCATCCATATTTTACCCACTTCTTTCATAGGAGAGCAAAAAATACATGCTAATTTAAAGAATTATTTTTCTAACTTTTATTCAATATCTCAAACTACATATCTGATTAATTGTAAATTCTAGTATGGAATGGACACTGGGCTTTGCTGGAATTGTATGCCTTGTGGTGGGTTTGATTGGTCAGGCTTTTGAGATGAGAAAAATACGTTTGACTGTATACAAAGATGAGGATTTAGGCTCAGCCAATATTTTCATGAATAAGAAAAATTTCAAGTGGTATGCGTTATTGGGTATTGGAATTATTTTGTGGTACGCAGCTGAGCGTATGTGAACAGATCTATATAGATCAGGTCTAAATACTAGAAATTGCAACGTATAGTATCGCGTGTTTTGGGTAACGCCGGACTAACTCTAGATAAAGGTCCAAGAACAAACCCATGATGGCGTTTACAGGTGAAAGCCCGTAACGCCACTCTTACACTAAATAAAATTAATATTTGAAATTTCTTGGTGTATTGCTTTAATGGCTTTTGTAATGTTGTCATGCGTATCTTCTACTACAATAATTATCCGTGATGTCTCTTCCTGTGCATCCATGTTCAAAATATTTAATCCTGCTTCACCAATCTTTGCACTGGTTCTAGATGCCACTTGTTGAACTCTCCACATTTCATCTCCAATTAATGTAATTACTCCTCTATTGTATGTAATAGTTGCAAGTGAATCAAATGCTAAAAGATATTTCTCATTTCTTTTTACGTATTCTCCGTCAAGGAATAATATTCTAGAAAATTCAATTCCATCTTTTGTAAATGGCGATAAAATAACAAATTCACTATAATGTTTGTCTTTTTCTAAAGATGTCAACAGTTTTTGAATTGCACTAGTTTCAATTCTAAAAATAGCACAATTTTCTTTACCTGTTACAATCTTGATGGGATGACCTTTTTGTTCTGGTAAATTTCTTTTAATTATAGTAATTTGTTCTGGATTTTTCATGTTTGTAATTGTAATTGGCATGTCTACTCCATTTTCTACAATTTCTTTGATTGCAATTGGATCTAAAATTTTCATTCCAAACATCCCTGCAAGTCTTGCCTCATTGTATGACAATTGCATCACTTCTCTTAGTTCAGAACTTACAATTTTTGGATCTGCAGAAACTACTGCACTATCCTTCTCAAAGTCTACACTTGTGTCATATTTTTTATGAAATAATATTCCTAAATCAGCAGCTGTTCTATCAGAACCCCCTCGCTCATATGTAGTAAGGATCCCATCTGTGGTTTTCCCTATGAATCCTCCAATAGTAACTACCTCGTTATTATCAACTAGTTCTGAAATTTTATCTATTTTTTCTCTGGATTCTGATGTTAGAAAGTTTGTAAATTCAATATTGTTATCAGTTATAATTGGCCAATCTTCAAAATCTACTCCTTCACTTTTGATCCCATTACTTCGCAGAATATGATTCATGACATGTGACATCAAAATTTCTCCTGAGAATGCCAGTGCTTGAGAACGTACTTCGTTGGCAAACTCTTTGTTTTCAAATGCTTCATCTAGTGCTTTTTGTGCTTTTTCTAGGTGGGAATTTATCGTTTTTTTACAATTTTCTTTGTTATTTTCATCTACTAGTTCTAGAATCTTCTGATAGGTTGTCTTTACAACATCCAAAGATGGCATAATTCCCTTTTCTGCATTTCTTCCCTGTTCTAAAATAATGTCTGTCAATGAACGCTTTTTTTCATTGTAAATTGTTAATGGGGCTGAAAAAACCGTAATTACTTTAGAATTTTTTTTCAAATTTGTAATTCTTTGAATAATTTGAGGAATTGTTTCTCCATTGGGACCTAATGCACTGCCACCAAATTTGGCAACAATTAGTTTAGTCATAGTACTTTTTCAAAATCTCATGGCCTTCTATTAAGCATTTGATTGCTAAACCACCAATTTTTGAATAATTTCTGATGCGATTATGGCACCGTCTGCATTTACTTGGTTTCGTTTTGATTCAAGTTTTTCTAAAATTAATTCTTCTAGTCTGTAAATGTCTTCAAAATAAAACCCCTCTTCTTTTGCATTGTCTTCTTGTTCAAAATGCCCTTTGATTGGTATGAATATTGCTGGTGTTCCGTAAGCTTTTGCTTCATCGATTGTCGATTTTCCTGCCAAAGAAATTAGAACATCAGCTGCAAAAATCAACTCATGCAAATTATCCACAAATCCTAAGTTTTTTACATTTTCAAATTTTTTGGTTACTGCTGGTCCTGAAACTAGAACTATATCTACATCTTGATTAATTTTTGAAAGAACTTTTAATGCTTTTTCAATTAGAAACAATCCTGCATCAGTTCCTCCTATGGATATGATGATTGTCTTTTTATCAAAACCAAATTTTTCTCTTAATTCTTCTCTATTATTTTTTGTTTGTCTAACTATTGGACCCACTCTTTTGATGTTATCTTCATCTTTTCCTTTTTCAGGAAAAATTACTAGATCACATTTTTTGATTATTTCTTGCATTGATTTGTTCATTTTTTTTTCAATAAATGATGCTATTCCTTTAGTGAAATGCGTTTCTAAAACATCCGTTATCAGAACTGTAGGAATTTTTATCTCTTGTGAAATAGTTAATGATGCAAAATCTTCGTCACTGATTACCAAATCAGGCTGATTCTTTTGTAGAATTTTTTCGGAAATGCTTTTACAATCCCTGTAGTATTGATAATAATTCCATAACCATTTTATTGGACTCTTTAATGTTCCATTCTCAATCATAAATGATGGTGGATTGTATACGTCGTGTACATTGTAATCTAATTTTTTTAGAATTTTTGCAGCTCCACTGCCTGTAATAAAATTTGTTGAAACATTTTCAAAATTATTTGCAATTGCAATATCTCGAGTAACATGTCCTAAACCAATTGGACTAGAAAAGAAACTAAAAACATTCATGATTTTCTCATGTTTTAATCAAATTTCTAGATTTTTACCTGTCTCAAAGTTTAAATGGATTTTAACAAGGTAGGTTTCTGGGCTCATAGTCCAGGTCGGTTATGACGTCGCCCTTACACGGCGAAGATCCGGGGTTCAAATCCCCGTGGGCCCATTTTTAATAATTATCTGTGACTGAATTTACATCTAATAATAAAAGATTGGGCCAAAATATGCCCAATCCTTGGACGCTGGTAAACTATGACAAATAACTCTTGTAGGAATACCATTTTTTCATAAAGTGATTTTGCTTAAAAGAGAATAGTAGAAATTATCAGTACGATCTAAATACTATTTTGAAAAACATGTTGTAATTGGAGCTGTCACCAAACAACTAATCGTTTTTGGTCTTAAGATCCAATTTTATTTATTCCTCAAAATTATTGAATAACAAATATCAAACAACTGTTCAAAAATCTCTACAGAATAGAGTGATTTTCTTTCTATTCGTTTATTGTTATATCACATCAAAAACTGGCTGTTTGTAATTCATATCCACTAGTTTACATGTAGAATGTATTTGCTCATCTGTAAAATAATGACATTTTTTACATTTGAATTTAATTGGCTCTCTACAAACTGAACATGTTTGGTTCACATCCATTTCAATTCCACATTTTCTACATGAATCCATTTTCATGACTAACTTATTTCATAATTCCCTATTATCCATGGTCAGCTATTAAGCTTACTTGTAATCTCCATGTTTTACCATGTTCTATCTAACTCCATCACTAACTATAATCATGAAAAACCAACAAATCTCAAACTGGGATAAAATGGTACACGCTCCATTCAAAAAAGTCATAAAATTTGACCTCCTCTGCATGGGAATAGGTGCAGTAATAGGAATGGGAATAGGTGCCTACTCTGTTGCTAGCGGTATATTCAGCTAGCAACAATTTCTTTTTTATAATAATGAATTATGAATAGTGTTATGCAATTCCAATCTGTTGAACCGTCATACACCTCAAAGGATGGATGTAGATTAGTTTGGCAAGGTATAGATGAAGATGATACTGATGTAATAATTCTCAACAAAACAGAATTGAATAATCTTGTTGAAATTTTCAAAAATAATTCAGTAGGTGAAGTGGAACTAGAAGATCAAACAAGCTTTATTAGAATTAATTCCGATGTTACACAGTTTATCTTAACAAATCATAGATTACTTGAAGCAAAAACAACTGACATTCAAGAGAAACTTTTAGAATTTGCCAAAGTTCCTCATGAACCACAATATGTGTATATTGGAACCAAAGAATTCTATCCGTCTATATGGATTAGAGATGACACCAAAGTCAAAGAAGAAGCTGATTCTAAAGAAACAAAAAAATCTCTGATACAAGCTATTTTGTCATCTGAGCCTGAAAAAATAAGACAGGATCTTTCCCCAACTGATCTGTTTAGAGTATTTTCAACTCGACGTTCTACTAGAAAATTTGATAAAACTAAGGTAGAGGATTGGAAAATTGATAAAATCTTATCAGCTGCAGATGTAGCACCTTCTGCTGGAAACTTTCAAGGATTTCAGGTATTTCTAATCAAAAATAAAACAACAAAGGAAGCACTTGTTGAAGCTGCAAACAATCAACCTTATGTTAATGCCCCTGTAGTTCTAGTTTTTTGTATGGATCCTTCAAGAGTCAAACTCAAATTCCCCTCAGAAATTCTTGATAAATTCTCATTACAGGATGCAACAATTGCTGCAGCATTCTCATTACTTGCTGCTTCAGGAGTGGGGTTGAGTACTATTTGGATAGGAATGTTTGATGAAGATAAAGTCAAAAAGATTTTGGGTACTGATCTTAGACCATCATCCATTTTATGTATTGGATATCCTGACAAGAAAAAACCTCCAAAATCAAGAAGAAAACTCAAAGATCTCATCAAAGTGATTGAATAACTTACAATCCTTTTTATCTTGCATTGAGTATTATTCTTGATGACTGATCTTATAGATAAGACTGCAGATTATGTTTTAGAGCTTGCAAGTTCACAACGGTTAAGCATTTTGATTGGATTGCTTGCAAAAAATAATACCCCTACTGCTTTTGCAAAAGAAATTGATGCAACAAAACAAGAGGTCCATAGAAATTTCTTACGCTTAGAAAAAGCAGGATTAATTAAAAAAAATGTTGGTGGAAAATATTCTCTAACCACATTTGGACAAACTATTTGTACACAGGTTCCATCACTTGTATTTTTCTCCAAGAATAGAAAATATTTTGAAGAGCATAACTTTGGAGATGTTCCTCACAAGTTTCAGATGCGTTGTGGTCAACTTGCAAATGCACAATACATCAAAGGAGTTTCAAAAGTTTTAGAACAGTGGAAAATAATTTACAAAAATTCTGAGCAATATGTCTATGAGATTCTATCTGATGTTCCTTTGGATTTGATAGAGCCTTTAGTAAAGAAAATCAAAAAAGGAGTGAAATTCAACTATGTTTTTTCAGAATCTGCAATTGTTCCCAAAGGGCGAAAAACTCTTCTAAAAAAATTGGGATTTGATAAATTAATAGAAAAAGGCCTAATTGAGCGTAAAATGGAAAAAAATGTCCAAACTGTGGTTGTTCTAAATGAAAAAGAAGCCTGTTTGATGTTTCCTACTCTTGATGGTGAATCTGACATTAGTGAGATGTTTTATTCAGATGATCCAATGTTCCATGAGTGGTGTCTTGACTATTTTAGATACTGTTGGTATGGATCTGACATATTTAGAGAAAATAAGCTAAAAGAATAATGAATTTTTTTCTATATAGTATATGGAACTAATGTAATCTATGACTAGCATTTGTAAATAAAATTTTCAAACCAGTTTAATCAATGAAGACAAAAACATCGTTACTGATTTTATTAACTGCACTTGGAGCTATAGTTACTCCATTATACGCAGAAGCAGCAACATCCCCTGATGTACCTGATCCAAATCAAGAATTTACTTTGACTGGCGCAGGAGCAACATTCCCATTTCCACTCATCGATCTATGGAGAGTTGAATACAACAATGTATACAACAACGTAAATCTAAACTATCAATCAATTGGCAGTGGCGGTGGAATAAAACAGCATATTGAAAAAACTGTAAATTTTGCAGCATCAGATAAACCCATGAGTCAAAAAGAAAGAGACATTGCAACAGGAACATTACATATTCCAGAGTCAATTGGAGGCGTTACTGTTGTTTATAATCTTCCTGAAGTTCCAAACAAAGGTCTAAAGCTTACAGCAGAAGCCGTTTCAAAAATTTTCTTAGGAGAAATTACAAGATGGAATGATCCTATAATAGCTTCACAGAATCCGGGATTAAATCTCCCTGATCATGAAATTGTTACAGCACATAGATCCGATGGTTCAGGAACCACTTTCATATTTACAGATTATCTGGCTACTGTTAGTCCAAAATGGGATGAACAGATAGGAAAAGGAAAATCTGTACCATGGCCTTCAGGTCTTGCAGCTGCAGGAAATGAAGGTGTTGCAGGTATTGTAAAGTCCACCGAATACTCAATTGGCTATATTGAACTTGCGTATGCATTCCAAACCGGAATGAGTTTTGCATCAATACAAAATGCAGATAAAACTGCCTTTATTGAGCCTACGCTAGACAGTATTTCTGCTGCATCTAGTGGAGTAGCAGATACTTTACCTTCATCTGAAGATAGTTGGGTTGATGTATCGTTAGTTAATGCACCAGGATCTGATTCATATCCTATTGCAAGTTTTACGTACTTGCTAGTCTATGATGATCTAAAATCTGTAACTGATAGCAAAGCACAAGCAAAAGCTGTCATCCATATGATATATTGGATGATTACTGATGGACAAGAATTCTCATCTAGTTTACTATATGTTCCACTTGCAGATAAAGTGGTAGAACTTGGTAAACATGGTCTCTCCCAAGTAACCTATGATGGAGAAACTCTTTGGAATTATGAAGCTGATGCAAGTACAGATTTGGGAATTCCACAATGGATTAGAGATAATGCAAAGTGGTGGTCTGAAGGATTGATAACTGATCAAGACTATATCAATGGATTACAATATCTAATCCAACAAGGCATTCTCAAAGTCTAATTTTTTTCTATTTTTTATTTTTTTAAGATTCTTCAATAACACTTTGCACTGTTTCATCTATCGCAATTTCAGAAATATCTCTTGAATATTCTGCAGTTCTTCTAATATCTTCTAAAATCAATTTTATAATTGCTATATTGTCACTTGGTTTAAGAGAATCCATTAGACTTTTCTCTTTTTCTATTACTTTGGTTACACTTGATGCAACTTTTTCTGCCATCTCATAATCTCTTTTTGAAAGTGCAGAAACCGAATTTTCAAAAACAGTCAATGATTCTTTGCTAATGTTGTCAATTTCTTTTAGAATTTTTTTATCTATTGGTGAATTTAGATATTTTACTTTTTTTGCAATTAGTCCTGCATGATCTGCAATTCTTTCAACACATTTTACAACTGTTCTGTATCCAAGACAATCTGAGGGTTTTTCGAGCCCAGAATCTAGCAAAACTTGCACGTTTTCTAATGATAAATTTAGGTTTCTCATCAAATAAAGACTAAATCTGTCTACTTCATCATCCATTTTGAGAACTTCTTCTGATTGTTCTACATCTAATTCTTTTAATGCCTCTATGGCATCTTGATGCATATTTGTTGCAGTAATGTACATTCTCTTTAATGCAACATCAAATGATAGTTGTGCAAGTTGTGTTAAAACTTGTAAAACTATTTTCTCAGAACTTGCCTCAATAATCTCTGTACCCATTAATGTGGTTCTTACTAAATCTCTAATGGCTCCTCTATGTCCACTGGTAATTTCTATGCCTTTTGTTTTAATCTCAATAGTTTTGTATCCTGAAAGATAAATTGCAATAATTTTTCTTCTTAGAGATTCCTTTGTATCTTTTTTTCCAATTAATGCAATTGCATTTGTTTTTTTACTTTGTTCTTCTTGAAATAATGTTATTGAATCATTACGATTTTTTATTAGGGTGACATTGGAATTTTTTTTTAACCCTAATTCATCAATCCATGTTTTTGGTAATGACACAGTATATGTGGAGCCACCAGTTACTTGTAATCGTCTAAATTGCTTAATTTCTGACATTATTTTCTGTGATCGTAGTTGTATTTTTGTAATTATACTACTTCTGATTATAAACTATATAGATCTACATCTAAATCATATTCTACATAATTTATGATCATTTTTTAGATAACACTATTTTTGGAACAAAAATTGTGGTTAGAGCAAGACTAAAACCAGAAAAACCTGGAAAGCTCCCAATTTCTGATAAAGTTTTCAAAATCGGTGCAACCCTTGCAGGTGTTTATGTTTTAATCATGATTGCATTATTGGTTTTTCAATTATTTTCTGAATCTTATCCAATTTGGGAAGAAGACGGTTTATCCTTCATTGTAGGAACTGATTGGAATGCAGTTGAAGATCGTGAATCCTTTGGAGCGTTACCTTACATCTTGGGAACTTTGGCTACTGCAGCACTTGCTATGGCAATAGGGGTCCCTCTTAGTCTTGGGATTGCAATGTTTATCTCAGATGCTCCTGCAAAAATTGGTGGACCATTAGGTTTTCTAGTTGAATTATTGGCTGCAGTTCCAAGTGTAATTTATGGACTGTGGGGTCTTTTTGTTTTTAGAATTTATTTTAAAGATTGGATTGAAAAACCCCTTCATGATGCATTTGGAGATTCTATTTGGTTATTTTCTGGTACTCCATTTGGATTAGACATTATCACTGCAAGTGTAATTTTAGCCATTATGATTATTCCTACTGTTTCTGCGGTTTCACGAGAAATCATGAAAGCAGTTCCTCAACAACAAAAAGAAGCAGCATACATGTTAGGAGCAACAAAATGGGAAATGTTTAGACTTGCTGTATTTCCATATTCTAAAACTGGTTTAATTGGTGCATCAATACTTGGATTGGGAAGAGCTGTTGGTGAAACTATGGCAGTAACTATGTTAATTGGAAATGCAACTGGCATTGCAGCAATCCCATCATCTTTTTTCAAACCAAGTCAAACCATGTCAAGTATTATTGCAAATGAATTTGTTGAAGCGTCACCTGCATCATTACATCTTCCAGCATTAATTGGAGTTGCATTAGTTTTGTTGTTAATAGCAATAGTGATCAATGTAGTTGCACATATTCTTGTTACTAGAATGCTCAAAGTTAAAGAAGGTGCAATCAATAATTGACCACAACACAAGAACGTCGACAGGAATATCGAGCTTTATTCAAATCAAACGTAGAAAAAAGATTACTTGTAGATAAAGCTGTTAGAATAATTGTATTTGCTTGTGTAATAATTGCAATAATTCCACTAGGGAGTATCTTAGTTGAAGTTTTCAAAAATGGTGCTGCAGCATTAAGTTATGAATTTCTAACTGAAACCCCTGGCGCGATTGGTTCCGGTGAAGGAGGAATTGGACCTGCAATTCAAGGAACTCTGATAATAATTGGGTTATCTAGTTTGATTGGAGTTCCAATTGGCGTGATGTCTGGTATCTATCTATCTGAATATGGGGACAATAAGCTTGCCAAATCCATTAGATTCTTCAATGATGTCTTTATGGAGTTTCCCTCTATTGTACTTGGAATCTTTGCGTTTTTGATGATCGTTTTGATTTTAGGTCATTTTTCAGTTTGGGCTGGTGCTTTTGCATTGTCTTTGATTATGTTTCCAATTGTTGCACGTACTACAGAAGAATCTCTAAAGATGGTTCCTGTAACTTATCGGGAAGCTGGAACTGCATTAGGCTTAAAAAAATGGGTAATTACGTTTAGAATTGTAATTTCTGCTGCCAAAAATGGTATGATAACTGGAATTTTACTTTCTGTTTCTAGAATCGGTGGAGAAACTGCACCATTGATCATGACTATTCTTGGAAGTAGTCAATTCTTTAGCAGCATGGATGTTCCAATGGATGCATTGCCTTTGCGAATTTGGAGATTATCTTTACTACCATATGATAGTGCACAACTCCAAGGATGGGGCTCTGCTTTGGTTTTGATAATAATCATTCTAGGAATTAATTTGGGAATACGATATTACTTTGCAAATAAAAGAGGTCATGGATTGATCGGGAGATTAATTAAACAAGGAGTGTCTAAACAAAAATGACTGCATTAAGTATGCCCCCACAAAACATTACAACTTCTAATGATATTTCTTCTTCTACACCTGAAGTTGAAAAGAAATACAAAATGATTGCTGAAGATGTTACAATTCGTTATGGTGATTTTATTGGAGTAAAGAACATCACAATGAAATTTCCAGAAAAATCTGTTACAGCTTTAATTGGCCCTTCTGGATGTGGAAAGACTACTTTTCTTAGATGTCTAAACCGAATGCATGATATGACAAAAAATGCATCAGTTACAGGAAAAGTAATGATTGATGATATTGATCTTTATGATAAATCCATTGATCCTATTTACCATAGAAGAAAAGTTGGAATGGTATTCCAAAAACCAAATCCTTTTCCAACTATGTCTATTTATGATAATGTAGTTGCTGGTCTAAAACTAAATGGTGTAAGAGATAAAAAAATTCTTGATGAAATTGTAGAAGATTCATTGAAAATGGCATATCTTTGGGACGAAGTTAAAGATGATTTAAAAAAATCTGCTATAGAATTGTCTGGAGGCCAACAACAACGACTTTGTATTGCACGAGCATTGGCAATTCAGCCAGAAGTATTGTTGATGGATGAACCTGCATCAGCACTTGATCCTATTGCCACACAAAAAATTGAAGAAACAATAACAGAATTAAAAAAAGATTACACGATAATTATAGTCACTCACAACATGCAACAGGCAGTTAGAGTATCTGATTATACTGGATTTATGTATCTTGGAGATTTAATTGAATTTAGAGAGACAAAAAAACTATTCACTGATCCAAAAAATGAATTAACTGCAAAATATGTCCAGGGCCAATTTGGATAATGACTAGATTAATCGATCCTTCACTTGAAAAACTATCTCAAATAATGTCTGAGATGGGTGACATGGCCATAGAATGTGTTTCACTTGCAGTTGATACGTATCTTGAAGGAAAAGATAATCACAATGAAGTTTATGAATTATCTGACTCAATTCGTAACAAGTACTTTGAAGTAGAAGATTTAATTTTTGATATGTTGTTAAAATATCAACCTGTTGCTGATGATTTTAGAATGATTCGCTCTTCAACTGAAATATCTTATGCATTTTCAAGATTTGGAAGATATGCTTATGATATAACTGAAGTAAGAGACTTGTTTGGAGATATTTCTGAATGTACAAATGCATCATTGCTTGAAATTACAAAAAAAGTAAAACACATGATAAAAGAAGCTGTTCTCTCTTTTGCACAACTAGATGTTAGAAAAGCTGTAAAAATTCAAGAAGATGAAGCATTCATTGATAAAATGTACAAAGAAAGATTGCCCAAACTTATTGAATCAAATAATACCAAATGTGCTTTAGCTGAAGCATTACTCTTACGTTATCTTGAGAGGATTGGAGATCATGCAGTTTTCATGAGTGATGCTATCAACTATATTGTTACAGGAAAACACAAACCTAGTGAAAAAAGAATTGCATCTCACACTGATTATTCTTAATCAAAATCCGTGAAATTCAGACCATTGATGCTCTAATTTGTAAATTATCTTCCAAGCTAATCTGTCTATGTTGACGCTAGGCTCAGCAGTAACCATAATCACATACTTTCCAATTGGAAAACTCATCATGACTACATTTTCTCTTCTTGAAGATGAATATTTCACTCTGCCTAAACTTGCATCAAATCCTTGTCGATTTCCTACTCTATGTGCTAATTCTTGATACATTTGTTTTCTTCTTGCATCATTTTCAAAAGGAACTACATCTTCTCTAAAATCTCCTACAATCAATTCTCCTGAACTATCAATTAATCCACAAAATCGAATTTCTGGCTCAGTCAAAATATCTTTAATGTTCTTTTTAATTTCTTCAATAGGAAATTGTTTGTCTGCCATATAATGAAAACATCTTCATTATATTTAACGGAATTTGATTTATCTTAAATGGGATTTTAATTTAAAAATTAAATGATTAGAGTTTATCACTAAATCTAGATTTGAATTTGTCCACTCTATTTTGAGTATGATACTCATCAGGATATGAGTTTCTATGTGATCTTTTTCTCATCTCCTCTTCATGCTCTTTTCGTGCATGATGAAGCCTGTCTTTTTCATGAATGAATTCTTTGCCACATTTTTGACATTTTACAATAGTTTTATGATGTTCATGTCTGACATGTACAACTAAATCTTCGTGATTCGAAAATTTTGCATCACATTGAATACAATTATTTTTTTTACTAAACGGATTTTTCAAATTTATACAAAAATATAAGACAATATCTTACAAATAATCTCAAATGATCAATTTCTTAATTGAGAATCAATTTTACTCTTAATATGGGATGATTTTAGGTTTTTTTCATGGATCTTAACAAAATTCTAGTACCAATTGATGGTTCAAAAAAATCCTTTGAAGCCCTAGATAGAGCATTAACTCTTGCAGGATTTACTCATGGTCAGGTAACTGGTATTCATGTAATACCTCATGTAGTTGATGGGGGACCAAGAACAAAGGCATTTGATAAACAACTAGAAGACGATGCAAAAATAATCCTAAAAAAAGCAGAAAAACGTGCAGGAAACAAGAATGTAAAATTCACCACAAAAATCCTTAGAGGCTCTCCTGGGCATGTAACACTACATACTGCCAAAACCGGAAAATTTGATCATATAGTAATGAGTACAACTGGTTCTGGTTCTGCAACAAAGGACATGATAGGAAGTGTATCAAATCATGTTCTTCAAAAATCCAAAATCCCTGTATATCTAATCAAGTAGTTTGGAGAACTGAATTGTCTGATTTAATTTCTATTTTACAAAAACCAATTACCATTGAAAAAAATGCCTCTCTTAGTCATGCGATTTCAGAACTACTAAAAAATAAAATTAGTAGATTGATAGTGACTGAAAATGGTTCTTCTGTTGGAATAATTACAGAAAAAGATGTTGGATTATTTTTACTTGAAGACGATTCAGAAAAAAATCTTGATGAAATTCCTATTTCACAAATAATGAACATTTTGACTTCTGTAAATGAATCCATGAGTGTTGAAAAATGTGTAGAAATTATGCTTGAAAAGGAAATTGGTTCTTTGGGTGTTACCTCCAGTCAAAAAGGTCTCATTGGAATTATTACTAAAACTGACATTGCTCGATATTATATCCAAAACTATGCAAACAAACATACCGTTGGAGATGTCATGACGATATCTTACGTTTCTTTGGATTATGAAACTAGCCTTAGACATGTTGTATCTGAAATGATTGAACAAAAAATATCTAGAATTTTCTTAAAAAACCAAGACAATGAACCTCAAGGAATCATGACATTTCGTGACTTGTTTCATGTTGCACTAGAACAAGGCAATACTGATGCTGTACTGGATAGTTCTGATCCTGCAATATCAGTTGTATTTACAAGAAAAGGATTTCTATCTGACTCGGGATTTGGAAATACAATTAAAGCAAAAGATGTCATGACTAGTAATTTTGAATCTGTAGATTTCAATGAAGATCTTACTGTAGCTTGTGAAGAAATGATTCAGAATAAAATTAATGGAGTTGGTGTACGAATTAATGGAAAACTTGGTGGTGTTGTAAGTAAAACTGACATCTTAAAAGCTATTTACATTGATAACAGATCAAAATAATAGAATTCTTGAATTAATTTTATCCTATTTTACAACAGCTTTTGCTTTGTAAACCTCTTGCAATCCACCAAATTGAAAAAATCAATACTCCTACTGAAATGAATTTCAATTCTAATCCCTGCATTGGAAATAATGATAATCCTCCTACAGCACCTAAAATTACTGCTAGAGGTGCAGTACAAGCTGGACATCCAGGAGTAAATGCAGCAAATGCTCCTCCTAATATTGTTGAAGAATTTGATTTAACAGAATTCATCATTTTCATTCTTTTAATTTTGAATGCCATCATTGCAAAGTTGATTCCAGCTAATGCTGATATTGAAATTGTTAGTCCTACTGATGTAATTATGTAACTTGGCATTATTTCCATTGTAGTTCCTAAATGAGAAGGAAGCATTGACATTGTCAAAAAATAGTAGATTATTCCTAATCCTGTTCCACTAATTATTGCAATAGATGCATATCTCTTTGTTGTAAGAACATTTGAAATTAATTGTAATTTGCTTACCAAGCAGGTTGATTTACAATTCATCATATTTTAACTATATTTGACTAACCAAAGATTCTTAGCCATAAACTGCATGTCAAAAACATGACAGAATTATCATCTGAAGAGAAGACCATAATTGTTCAGTACGGGATAAAAAAATATGAAAATGAAGCAATAGTAACTGAGAAACTCAAATCTGTCATGTCTGAAAAAGATATTCAAAGAAATATTGACACTCTGCTTGGAACTCAACGAGTAAGGAGAATTGGACCTGAAATTCTCCAAAATAATGAGAGTCATACTGAATTGCCAGAACTTCCAGACCATCTTAAATCCGTAATTGATAGTCTTTAGTTTGAAAAATTCTTAAACTACTATAATCAAAGATTTTGATATGAATAAAATAGTTTTATTTTCTAGCATTTTGACTTTAACTTTCCTTTTGTCTTTTTCTCTTGACTCTGCTTTTGCACATCCACATTCAGGGCAAGTTCTAATCAATGATCATACACATGAATCCCAAACTGAAACGATTCCTCTAAATGGAAATATTGCACTTGAAAAAACATCTCTCTTTTTCCACACTCCTGAAGATAATGCATTGCCATGGGCATTTGTTGAAGGAAAAATTGCAAATCATGTAGAAGGATACCCAGTAATAATTCAAATTTTCCAAGAAAATGATGCAGTTCACTTTGCCCAGACAGATGTGAATAGTGATGGAAGTTACGAGTATAGATTTAGGGTATTGAGTTCTGATAATGGTGTTACAAGCAAAATATTTGATGGAGATTATTCAGTTAAAATCTTCAAGGTAGTACACCAATATCGCGATAATCTAGCTTAGAATCCACGTAGTCCTTGTGGACGCACAATTTCTGGATGTTGTTTCATCCATTCTACTTTATCTAACATGTCTTGCTTATCTTGAGGGAATGTTCCTTTTACAGTATATGCATTTGAACCATGGTTTACTCTAAAAACAATTTCTTCTTTAGTTTCGATTTGTTTTATCAGATCATAAAGCTCCTCTAATGATTCATCATCATTAATTCTAACAAATTCTCCTTCATACTTGTCAATGAATTCTTGTTTGATTCCATTTTCTAAATAGAGTGTTAAAGCACCTACATAATGTGGTGAGCATGCACTGATAACTTCTGCTGTTCCTTTGATATGTTCTTTAGAATATTTCTTTCCTCCTAATCCCAATATTACCATGCATGACATTATGTATCCAGCTTCTTTTGCTTTGTTTACTGATTTAATGATAGTTTTTGCAATAGCACCTTTTGTCACTTTTTTTAATACAATATCCGAACCACTTTCAATTCCCAAATAAAACATGTCTAATCCTGCTTCATTCATCTTCTTTAATTCCTCAGAAGTTTTCTTTAGAATGTTCATAGGCATTGCATAACAAGAAATTCTTTCAATATTCTGAAATTTTTCTCTAATGTATTTTACAATTTTAATCATGTACTCTGAATCAAGATTAAGTGCATCTCCATCTGCAAGAAATACACGTCTGGTATCTGGAAGATATTCTGCCATCATATCAATTTCAGATTTTACATCATCCCACGATCTTTCAGAATATTCTTTTGATCTATACATATCACAAAATGAACACTCGTTAAATGAACAACCTAAAGTTACTTGAAAGATTAATGATCTAGCTTCTGAAGGAGGTCTGTAAAGAGGTGCATCGTAATTTAACATCATTTTTGATTCATTCAAATTTGTATGATTTGTTTTTTATACTTTCTACTTTGTCTCAGAATACCTTTTAGTAGTAAATGAGAAAGAATTTCATAAATCATGGCTAGTGATCCTGATGCAAAAAGACTCTTGTGGTTTGTTTTTGCAGGTTCTCGTGGGGGATTAAATCGATTAAAAATAATTTCAAAATTAAAAGAAAAACCATTCAACACAAATCAATTATCTAATGAATTAGGTCTTGATTACAAGGCAATTCAGCATCATATACGAGTATTAGAAAAAAATAACATGATTAGTAAAGTTGGAGAGAAATACAATGTAATGTATTTCATCTCAACTTTTCTTGAAGTCAATATGGAGACATTTGAAGAAATTGAAGGAAAATTGGACAAAAGTAAATAAAAGCTCAGCAGGTGTTTTACACTAAATGGAATCTACTTCTTTAGTATTGTCTATTGTCTCAATTGCAAATATGGGAATATTAGGAATTCTAATCTGTATATTTGGAAAAATGTATGCCAAAACCAGAGCTCAGATTCCATTAGGCATGATAGTTGTAGCAGGAATGTTATTTTTACATAATGTCATTGGTGCTTTAGCATATTTTTCAATGGAAGAGATTTTTTCTCATGAAATTTTCCCATATATGTTAGGTGTAGGAATTGCCGAACTTGCAGGATTGATAATATTTTTGAAAATTACATTGGACTAATCTTAGTTTATTTGTAACAGACAATATTCTAGTATGTGTTACAAGAGTATCTAAAACTAAACAAGAATATTCTCATTGCATTTGCAGCATCAATAATTATTTCTGCCATTATTGCTCAAGTTTTATCAGATCAAGAAGATTATCTTAACACAACATATACTACAATTGCTGACTATGTGATTTATTTTTCAGTTTTTAGCAGTCTATTTTATTTAGATAATAGAAAAAAATATCGATTAGAATCCGGCAAAACTGATACTGTAAAACTAAAAGATGATCTTAAAAAATTAATTACTTCATTAGGTGTTGCTGAAGTTGTATATACTGTTGCTAGATGGGCATTACAATACTATTTTCTGACAATAAACTATGATCCATACCTAGCATCAATAATGTCTCAAGGAATCTCTACAATTATTTACATGATAGTTCTAAATCTTATTGTAAAGATAACGAGGCTGTATAAAGATGGGAATTAGTATCTATGTTGATGGTTCTGGTGGAACAGATAGTGGATATGGGTATTTTGTTAAAGAAACCGGGGAATCATTTTATGAAAAAAAACCTGATTTGACTAATAATCAGGCAGAATATCTAGCAATAATCTCAGCTTTAAACAAGTATGTAGATTTAGATCAAGAAGTAAAAATTTACAGTGATTCAAAAAATACTGTAAACCAACTAAATCATGAATTTGCAATAAATAATGAAGAATTAAGAAATTTAGCTAGAGAAGCATGGGAGATAATTGGAAAATATTCCAATCTTTCTATAATTTGGGTTCCAAGAAAAGAGAATCTGGCCGGAAAAATGCTGGGAAGCTAAAAATCAGAGATCAGGAATTTTCGAGAATAACTTTATTATACAAAATCCTTAGATTCAACATACATGGCAGAATCTGTCTTTTTATCTCCAAAATCTATTGCAGTAATTGGTGCATCAGATAAGAGAGGAAGTGTAGGTGCTACAATTACATCAAATATTATGAATGGTTTCAAAGGTACTGTTTATCCAATTAGTCCATCACGAGATACTGTATTTTACAAAAAAGCTTACAAAACTGTTTTAGATGTTCCAAAATCCATTGACTTGGCAGTAATTGTTATCAAAAATACTTTGGTAGCTCCTGTCCTGGAAGAATGTGGCAAGAAAAAAGTCAAAGGTGTTATCATAATTACAGCAGGTTTCAAAGAAGTTGATGAAGAAGGTGCAAAGAGAGAACAAGAAATTAAAGACATTGCAAAAAAATACAAAATCCAAATCATTGGACCAAACTGTCTTGGCGTCATGAATCTTGATCCAAAGACAATGATGAATTCTACTTTCCTTAAAGTTACCCCAAAATCTGGAAAAATTGCACTTGTTTCACAAAGTGGTGCAATATGTGCCGCATTAGTTGAAGATGCAAGCGCTCAAGGAATTGGTTTCTCTGCAGTAGTTAGTCTTGGCAACAAAGCTGCAATGAGCGAAGTTGACGTTCTTAAGATTCTTGCAAACCACAAACAAACCAAAGTCATTGTAATGTATCTTGAAGACATGGGTGATGGTCAAGAATTTCTTAAAGTTTGTAAAAATATTACTAAAAAACTCAAAAAACCAGTACTTGTTCTAAAATCTGGACGTAGTCCAGAGGGTGCAAAGGCTGCAATGTCTCATACAGGAGCATTGATGGGTTCAGATGAAATTTATGATGCATTACTCAAACAGTCTGGTGCAATCAGAGTTGATACAATGGAAGAACTATTTGATTATGCAACAGCATTTTCAAAACAACCACTTCCAACGGCTGGTGGCTTAGTTATTGTATCAAATGCTGGTGGACCTGCAATCATTTCAACTGATGCCTGCTCTAAATCAAGTATTAGAATGGCCAAAATTGATAGTATTCGTCCAAAGATAGATGCAGTAATTCCTCCGTGGGGAAGCTCTAGAAATCCTGTTGACATTGTAGGCGATGCTGATTTTAACAGATTCCATAATGTCTTAGATAGAGTACTAAAACATCCCAAAGTTGGTTCAGTTATTACAATGTGTACTCCTTCTGGGACTCTAAATTATGATAAGCTAGCAGAAGTCATTGTTGCAATGTCAAAAAAATACAAAAAAACAATGCTAGCAAGTTTAATGGGATTAGATGAAGGAATTACAAATAGAGAAATTTTATCCAAAGGAGATGTTCCTTATTACACATATGCAGAAGGAGCAATCAGAACTTTAGCTGCAATGATAAAATTTGCAATTTGGGTAAATACAAAAGAAGGAAAAATTACAAAATTCAAAGTAAACAAAGCTAAAGCAAAGAAAATTTTTGACAAGGTCAAAAAAGAGAAAAGACCAAATCTTCTAGAAGAAGAAGGACAAGAAGTTCTCAAAGCATATGGATTACCTTTACCACAAAGTGCACTTGCTAAAAATGAAGCAGAGGCAATAAAAGTTGCAAAGAAAATTGGATATCCAGTTGTAATGAAAATTGCATCACCGCAAATAATTCACAAGTCTGATGCTGGTGGTGTAAAAGTTAATTTGAAAAATGATAGTGAAATTAAAGAAGCATTTAAGACAATTATCAAAAATGCCAAAAAATACAACAAGAAAGCCGAAATCAAAGGTGTTTTGATTGTGGAAATGGTAAAAGGCGGTAAAGAACTCATTATTGGCTCCAAACTTGAACCAGGCTTTGGACCAGTTATTATGTTAGGCATGGGTGGAATCTATGTCGAAGTTCTAAAAGATGTTACATTCAAACTTGCACCGGTAACTGATAAAGAAGCCGATGACATGATTGCATCAATCAAGACTCAAAAATTACTTCAAGGTGTAAGAGGAGAAAAACCCTCTGATATCACAAAACTTTCTGAATGTATTCAGAGATTATCTCAACTAGTTTCAGACTTTAAAGAGATTAAGGAATTAGACATGAATCCTGTTCTTGTAATGGAGAAAGGTAAGGGTTGCAAAATCCTTGATGTTCGAATAGGACTCTGATCGCAATTCATTCCTAAAATTCAGCTTGTACTAGTCTAGAATATTTATACAACTTCTAGATGAATAATGTTACATGGCTAATGTCTTGAAGACAATTAGAACTGGAGATGACTATATTGAAAGTCTTAGAGGCCGTGATCTCAAAATTTATCTCTTTGGTGAATTAGTTAAAGAACCAGTCGATCATCCAATGATCCGACCATCAATTAATGCCGTTGCCGAAACTTATGATCTTGCAGTTCGTGAAGAAGCATTAGCTTCTGCAGACTCTTCAATCACTGGATTGAAAGTAAACCGATTTTTACACATTGCTGAAAGCGCAGAAGATCTAGTATTACAAAATAAAATGCAAAGAAAACTTGGACAAAACACTGGAACCTGTTTCCAAAGATGTGTTGGAATGGATGCAATGAATTCATTACATTCTACAACATTTGAAATCGATGAAAAACATGGAACAGATTATCATAAACGATTCTTAGAATTTGTAAAAATGGTACAAAAAGAAAATCTTGTAATTGGTGGTGCTATGACTGATCCTAAAGGAGACAGAAGTAAAGGACCTGCAGAACAAGAAGATCCTGATTTGTTTACAAGAATTGTAAAAACTGATGAGAATGGAGTTTATGTTTCAGGAGCAAAGGCACATCAAACTGGTTGTATCAACTCTCACTGGATTATCTTGATGCCTACTATTAGGCTAACAGAATCAGACAAAGACTGGGCAATTGTAGGAGCAATTCCTGCTGATGCAAAAGGAGTCACTTACATTTACGGAAGACAATCTTGTGATACAAGAAGTATGGAAGAAGGTGACATTGATGATGGTAACGCAAAGTTTGGAGGTCAAGAAGCTTTGATAATTTTAGATAATGTGTTTATTCCATGGGACAAAGTTTTCATGAATGGTGAATATGAATTTGCATCTATGCTTGTAGAAAGATTCACCTGTTATCATAGACGCAGTTATGTGTGTAAAACTGGTTTAGGTGATGTGTTAATTGGTGCAGCTGCAACAATTGCAGATTACAATGGTGTTCCTAAAGTATCTCACATTAAAGATAAAATTATTGAGATGACTCATCTTAATGAAACAATTTTTGCAGCGGGAATAGCATCTTCTCACCAAGGACAAAAGATGAAGTCTGGTGTTTTCTTAAATGATGATATGCTCGCACAAGTTTGTAAACATAATGTAACACGATTCCCATATGAAATTAGTAGACTTGCACAAGATATTGCAGGTGGATTGGTAGTAACTTTACCTTCTGAAAAAGACTTTAGACATCCAGAAGCAGGACCTTTACTCAAAAAGTATCTAGCTGGAAGAAAAGGTGTAGATGTTGAAAATAGAATGAGAATTCTAAGATTAATCGAAAACATGACTTTAGGAAGAAATGCAGTTGGATATCTCACAGAATCTATGCATGGTGCAGGATCTCCTCAAGCACAAAGAATCCAAATTCAAAGACAAATGCAAGTTGGTTACAAAAAGAATTTGGCTAAGAATCTTGCAGGCATCAAAAATGATATTGTAGAGCCAAAAGAGCCATCTGATTACTTTAAGCGAGTTTTCAAAACAAAAGATTCTGTTCTCTAAATCTAAAAATCAGTTCATATTTTCTTAAATTAAGAAATACAGTAAATAATACTATTAAAAGTAGCTTGTTATTTTCATTACTAACAGGCGTTTAAGTATCAAACAATCTTGCATTGATTAATGACTTTTTCAAAAACAAACTTTCGAAAACCACTTCTAATACTTCCAATATTACTAGCAATTGGTTTTATGTTTGCAACTCCGATGATAATGGATGCTGCAGCAGCCAAAGGTGGTAATGGTAATGGTAATGGTAATGGTAATGGTAATGATGGAACAGCAGTTCCTGCTGATGCACTTTTACCAGATGTAACACCTGGAGTTCCAAAACATCTAGCTATTCATAATCAACAACAAAATGAATATTTAAGATTCACAAATGTTTGGGCTAATTTGGGACCTGGAACTTTAGAATTCCAGCCTCTATTCCCAGATCCTGATGCTGATGAAGGAACTACACAAGATTCTTTTCAAAATCTCTATGATGATGAAGGAAACTTTGGATTACCAGAACATAATGTATGGAGTGACACTGTAAGTCAATTCATTTTCCATGAAACTCACAATCATTGGCACATTGATAATGTTGGAGAATTTGCAATCAGAGCATATGATCCAACTAATCCTAATGTTCCAGGTGATATAGTTGATGAATCTACATCCATCAAAGTTGGATTTTGTATTACAAATGTTTTCAAATATGATGGTAGTAATTCTCCAACATCTCAAAGAATCTATTGGGATTGTGAAGTAGGATTACAAGGAATTCAGCCAGGATGGGTTGATCAATATCATCAATCAGTTGAAGGTAATGAAATTGATATTTCAAATATTCCAAATGACAGATATTTCCTAACACATACATGGAATCCTGCAAATGCATTTGTTGATGCAGATTCTTCAAACGATGTTGCTTGGATGAAATTTGATCTTGTAGATGATGGTAATGGAAATCGAAAGATAATTGAACTTGAAGGATTCGCTCCTGAATGTCAAGCCGATGGTTCCACACCCGGAATCTGTGGTGACATCAACAAGAACTCTTAGTTCTTTTTCTTTTATTTTTTATTTGATAAACCAGCATAGCTGGTGCAGCTACATACATTCCCAAATTCATCAAAATCACACTAATTCCGTACCCTATCACTTCTGATTCTGATTCAGCATATGACATTACAGATAAAGTTGACAACATTGGCGTGATTCCAATCTTTACCATCTCTTTGAAGACTGGACTTTGTCTTTCCAAATCTGCAATATGTGGAGAGAATGAATAGTATAGTGAGTTAAATCCGCTCATAAATGAGGCCCCTGATTGGGTGTTCATCAACTGGTTGTCTCTGATTTCACGTAACAGCTGTACTTGTGGTGCCATCTCTGAGCCGTATGCTGCAGTAGCTATAAGACAACCTCCACCTTGAGGTTCATCCATTTCTTTTTCTTTGGGGATTTCTACTCGAACCTCTACTTCACTTGATTCTTCTTCAACAGATTTCTCTAGTTCTTTTTGTTGTTGTGCAATCTCTTGAGGAATCTCTTGAATGTTTACAGATTTGGTATCTATTTTTCCTTGCTCGGCTTCTTTTGCACTCTCTTGAATTTCTAAGTTATAGTATATTCTACTTTGTTCAATTAATTTTTGGTATCTGTCAGGACCTGAATACAACCACAAGTCATCATTATACAAATTTCCACATAATCTTGATTCAATTGAATGATGATGATGTTCAAAAAAATCATTTCCCATAAAATAATACAACTGATAGTTTTCTTCACACCATTCTATTCCATTTAATGTCAAACCCGAAGTGTCACGAAATGGAGTTTGTGCATATGCAGAACCAACTAAAAGTATTATTGAAAAAACCAACAAATATTTCAATTATGAATTTTAATTTTTGCTACTTGATAAATGGTACTATTCTTGAAACTAATAATTCATCAGAATCCTTTTTTAGTAAATTTAACGTAATAATGCTACCAAGCAAGCAGGACGATCTATTGCTCTTGTCATACAGCATATGTGAACCTGTTTGCCTGAAAATTTAGAATTCTTTATCTTTCTTCTTTGGATTTTCTTTGGATTTTGATTTTTCATTGTCTATGGAATCCTCAATCCCCTCAAATGTATCATCAATCTTTTTTGTTCTAGTCACATCTTCTGGCTTGTCAGTATCATCTAATTCTTCTACATTCTCAGATTCTACATGTTCAGAATATTCAGAATCCTTTTCAATCTTGTTAATATCTGATAATTTTTCTATTGTATCTGAATTATCCGTATCCAAAGGATCTGCGAAGGATAATTCTTTTTCATTTTTCTTCTTTACAAATTGCTTTACTACCATTATTCCAATAACAACTGCAATGATTACATAGTTAATTGGAGGTTTGAGCAATTGAGTTACATATCCTACTTGCGGAAGAGTATAAGCTACTTTTCCAATGTATTCTTCTTCTGTAATTGGAAAGTCTGTACCGGGAATTGATGCTGGATTTGCATCTCCTTTTGTTCTAATTGTTTTAGGATCTTCAGATATTACTGACGCAACTCTATGTACAATAACTCTGTCGTGGTCTGATGGTCGATTAAACACAATAATGTCTCCTACTTCTATATCCTCAAAAGGTTCGTGACCTTGAACTATCAGTACATCATAAACTTCTAGAACTGGAATCATACTTCCACTTGCTACAACATAAAATGGATTTTGGGTTCCAAATGCAACTTGTAGACCTATCCAAATGACTAAAACCCCTACACCGACAATAATGATGTCTTTAACTACTCCTTTAGGGATTGATCTTTTTGCCAATTACATTCTCGCCTATAGTGTCATTGATTAAATTTACTAACTATCAGATCTTGGTTCCACATTCTTCACAAAATTTAGAGCCTTCTTTATTTACAAATCCACAACTTGAACATTTTCCTGGTTGAGCTGCTATTACAATATCTGGATTTCCTAAAAGAACAACTTCTCCAATCTTCTTAATACTATTCCATGGAATACTTCCTTCTGTGCCATCTTCTTTAGTTATTACTAAAACCATTGTCTGTGTAGAATCAATACCCACTTGTTTTGCAGTTCCAACTCTGTTTGCATTTTCATCATATACAATTTTTCCTTCAATTGATGTAACTGAAGTTGCTGGTCCTGGTTGTGTTGCAGTTTCTTGTGGAGCAGATGTAGACTGTGGTGTTGTTTCTGGTACTTGCTGTGTTGAAACTTCTGGTTGTGGTGCACTTTGAACTTGTGGTTCTAATGGTTTTGCACTTCCAACTTCTCCTGCTTCGTCTTCTTTTTTAAATTCCCTGTATTCTGCAATTGATGCATTACAAGAATTGCAAATGTATTGACCTCGTTCTGCAAGAATTAAGTTCTCTGCAACCTCTTCATTTGGGTTCTCATATTCAATTTTTGGAGGGCCTTCAAATTCCTTCTCACAAGTATTGCAAAAATGTTTAGTAATTTTATCGGCATCTAATCTTCCAATTGGTGCTAAAAATAGATCTGGTCCACCTAAGTTACCCTTCATCTGTTGTTCATCGGTAACTGAAGCCATAACATAACCGCCAGATCCTCGTAATTTTTTCAGTCTAGATTCTGAACTCATGAATAAGTTTTATCAAAACGTCATTTAAGTATATATCAAAATTAATTTTCCGACAAAAAATATGGTGTTAATTCTGGTGAACGTTTTTAGGTACGTCCAATAAAATAATGTTAGAATGGCTGTAACACAAATTTCAGATGCAAAATCATGGGAAGTAGATGTGATAAATTCTGACATTCCTGTTTTTGTAGACTTTTGGGCCGAATGGTGTGGTCCATGTAGAATGGTAGGTCCAGTTGTTGAAGAACTGGCAGCTGACTATGAAGGCAAAGTAAAGTTTGTCAAGGTTAATGTTGATGAAGCCAATGAACTGGCATCAAAATACAACGTCTTTAGTATTCCAACTTTAATCCTCTTAAACAAAGGTGAAATAGTTAGCCAGCAAGTGGGAGCAGCATCTAAAGAATCATACCAAGGTATGATTGATAGAGCACTCGCATAACTTTCTACACGTTTTTCCTCTTTTTTGATCCTAAAGTAATTAATATTCCAAAAACCGAGTGAGGTTATGTCATTTGGTGAAGTAGATACACTGAACATGCTCTTTGACAAACTTCAGAGTTTGTTTGACGAGTCTCAGGGATACTATGAATCATTTCTAGATACAAACAACATGTACAAGAAAGGACAAATCAGTGACAAAGAATTCTTTCAAAAATTAGGTGATTATACAGTTGCATATTCTGCTTTAGAATTTCTAGCAATCAAAGTAATCTTTGAATTAAAAAAATCAATTGGTACAGGCTCTGGAAACACACAATCTCCAGGATTGATGCCAGGGATGGGCCAACCTGGAATGATGGCAGGCGGAATGGGTCAACCTCCACGAGCAGGAACTGCACAAAACCCAGTAGGTGGAGGTCCACCGGGAATTGTTTCTGCACAAGAAGCATTTGGTGACGTTGGAACATTACCATCACCTGATCCTTCATTAATGCCAAGACAAACAATATCTCCACAATCTATTCCACAAGATGGAAATGGATGTTCTTCATGTGGTGCACCACTTCGAGCAAATGCAAAGTTTTGCACAAAGTGTGGCGCTAAAGCATAAACCTAGTAATTAAAAATAATTTTCTTATTCTTGTGTTGTTCCACATTCAGGACAGAATTTTGCAGTAGCAGAAAGACTCGTACCACATTCTGAACAAAACTTTCCATCTGAAACTTGTTCGTTGAATGCATTTCCAACTAGTGTTGAACTCTTGACTGCACCTGATGGAACATATTTTTCATCATCAATCAAAACTGGTTCAAAGTCTTGCTCTACCAAATATGTCATCATTCGTGGAACTCCTTTTCCTTCATTCTTTGGATCTGGAACTGAATCTCCTAACCAGAATGCAAATCTCATTAGAGTCAACTCTGGAGTAGAAAATGCAAGAGTATGCTTTGACATGTAATCTTGTGCAGCTTTTTTGCCGTCAAAACCTTCCATGATGATAATATTTTGCATTTATGTATAATAGTTTCTGGAAACTATTTTTGACTCCTCTGTAGGCACAAAACGTGGTATAAAACGTGATATTTAGCGTGACCTTAACAAAATGATTTCATTTGGGAATATTCATGAAATATTTCATTCCCATGTTTTTTCATTACATAAATATGCCAAAAATCTTATTTTAAGAGTTCATTTTATGATCATTTTTTTCGTGAACACATACATTTGTAAAATAACCATTTTTTATTTTTCTATGCCCACAAAAATGGAAAATGTGAACCCACAAAATAATTCACACACTTAAAAAAATGAAAATGAAAACCATTTTGAAAAATAAAAATGAATGAGGAAAATGGTTTTATGTAAAATGACAGGATATATCATTTTTTATAGAAATGGAATGATCAGAATAATGTCCGATGGTGTGGATCCCTTAAGTCATTCTGAACAAATTTCTTAGGCTTTTCATGCTGTCGGACATTGACATTACAAGAAATAACGATATTGTGAAAAATTGTACAAATCAACTCCAAATTGACGCTTAATGCATCATTTTGAGGCAACATTGTATCCGTAAGATTTTAAAACTAACATGAGAATCATTTTTTGTTCAGAATGGCATTGGGAATGAGTCTAAATCAATTCGTATCAAATCACGATACAATCAATTCCATTCTGAGGGAGTGGAATACTTGGTCAATATACTAAATGCAAAAATTCCATCCTCTCATTCAAGATTTGATGACAATGTTACACCAAAAATAGATATTCAGAATGAAATTTTGAAATTATTAAAAATAAAACCTCACACACCTACTGAACTAGCAAATCATTTTCATCAAACAAGAGAACAATTTTCAAAAAGTCATATCTATCCTCTACGAGATTCTAAAAAAATTGAAAAGGTTAATGGCTCTCATTATTATCAATTAGCAAAGCAAAAAAATACAATTCTTACAATTCAAAAACAGTTACGCTCAGAATCAGATATTTTCAAGACAGAGTTATTCAAAAATTGGACTAGAAAAAACCATGCCAAATTTGAACATAACAATCAGACACGTTTTGCTAGAATTGTACTGGGGTTTGTGACTCCAAAATTCAAAATTCATCCTGATGACATTACCAAAGAAAACTGGAAAGAAATCATTCCAAGTATGGTTGATGCCTTAATAGAAGTTGCAAATTATGAAGTAGTAGATGGTGAACCAAACTGGTCAAACAGACAGGCAATAAGACACGCCCTAAAATATGGACTTGGAATAGACATTAGTAAAGACGAAGGAATTGAATTAAGAATAAGCGGACAGAAACCAAAAGAAAAATCATCAGATTTGCACATCACACCTGAACAAATCACACAAGCTAAAAAATTACTGTTGAAACATTATTCCATTGAAGACTATCTAAAATTTGGAGTCAAGACATGGACTTTTGTCAGACCATCAACAGTTTATTTAATAGAATTGGCAAAAATGGAGTTCATTGATCAGTTAGTTGAATATGTGGAAGATACAGACGGTGTAAAATTAACCGATGAAAAAGTTGTAGCATATGCAAAATTTAGAGGTGATAAAATCTACTCTTATGTTAGAAGAATATGCCACATTGAAGTCCATGAAAACAAAACCCATGATGATTTTGATAAATACATTTTGGATTCTGAATTTGTTGAACCATTAGAACAATTTTACAATACCAGAGTATCTAGAGGAAAAAAATATCTATTTTGGGAAGATAATGATACTAAATTTGAATCTAAAACATATGATAGAATTTTGACTAGTTCAGTAGCTCGAGATAACAAATTTTTCAAAAAAATTCTATCTATGATAGGTTTTAAGAAATCAGATTTTGGAATTTATTTTAGAGCCAATTATGGTTTTAGACATTTCGGAATCCAGATGTGGCTTATTGCAACTGACTACAATTACAATTTAGTTTCTGAAATGTCTCATGAAGGTACTGAAACCTTGAAAAAATGGTACGGAAAAAGAACACAGAAGGATTTCCAGAGAAAAATTAAAGGTGTGATTATGAATTGATGATAATCTTTTATTATTAATTGTCAAAATTTGGTTCAATTTTAGTTGGGAGCACGTTGAAGGGGGGGATATAGTTAGGGACGAAGATTTTGCACTAAATCCTAAAATTCAGAATTATGAGAAATCATCTAAAGAATATCTTAAATTATTAACAGAATACTATGAAATATGTCTGAAGATAAAAAAATTAACATCAAAGACTACTTGCCTAAAAGAAATCCTGATTCCAAATTATGGAATAAAGTTCAACAACTATCTAAGAAAGAGGATGGAGTGATTGAAGCCATAGACATAATTTTCAAGCAACAGTATGAACTACCAGAAGACAGCATAGAATTAATAAAAAAACTTGCTAAAAAAGAACAATCAAAAAATGTGAGACTACACATCGCAAAAAATCTTGAAAAATATGATCACATTCCATTTGGTATGTATGCAGATCTGTTTGACATTCTTTCAAATGATCCTGATCATGAGGTACAAGAACCCCTTAAAAATACGTCATTATACAAACTTGGAGAAAGTTTTCTAGATGGGTTTAAAAAAATACAGCCAGAATCACTTACAAATTCACTGAAATTACTCTCACAAAAACAGGAAGAGGTAACAAACGCACTTCAGCCTTTCTTAAAAATTCATGATACTAAAATGGTGAAACAAATTACTCAGATGCAAAAAGTGTTAGAAACAATAAACTTAGACAAAATCAAAATCCCAAAGATTTCGTTTGATATTGATAATGCATTACTAAAAGAGTTAGAAAAATCTAAACCTGAAGGATTTAGTGTTGATACTATACTTACAAAAGCTGCTGAGGCTAAACCCGAAATCAAAGAAGCAGTAGAATCAAAAAACAATATAGAGATAGCTCATAAAACATTAGATGACGTATCTGATCAAATAGAATCATTACAAAAAACTACTGAAAGAAATTTCAAAGATGTAGGAGACAAACAAGAAGAGCACCATACAGAACAGATGGCTGAGCATCAAAAAACTCGTGATGAATTATTGATAGACAATGGTAAATTACAAGAAAAAGTTGACACACTACAAGAAAAAGTCCAGAACAGTTGGAAAGAACCACGAAATTGGTCTATAGGATTTGCCATTTCCATAATAGCAAGTCTAGTAATATGGGCAATACAGAGTTTTTAGTCGCTCAGATTTTGCGCTAAATATGTAAATAAAAAATGAGGATTTGGTATGTCTAGATAAAATTTTATTCTCAAGTTCTTGGAAAAAAACAATGAGAGAGAAAATAGAAGTAGAGATTTTATGGACATTGAAATCCTCCCCTTCTCATGTTTTGAGTACTTTGGACATGGTTGAGAAAAATAATCGATTAGAAATTAATGATGATTTAAAAGAAAAACTTCGATTCTTAGCTGAAGAAAAAATCATCGACACGCGAGTTATTCAAGGAAGAGGAATACATTATCTTATCACAAAAAAAGGGAATGATTTGATTTGGAATGGTTCAACTTGGCAACAAATTTTTAATTTAATTAATTTGATTCATCCAGAAAAATATACGGGTAAAGAAATAGTCAGAATAATCAAAAAACCTGAAGAGGAAGTGTGGAAAGGAATTGAATATTTGAGAAATGTTCGCAAGTATATTGATGCTTTTGATGAAAACAATGAACGATATTGGATCCTTTCAGAAAAAGGGGAAGAACACTCTATTGATAAAAATACTAAAAACTTGGATGAAAACATTAATCCTGAAAAAGAATATCAAAATGGAAAATCAATACATACACACATCTCTCAAAATCCAAAAAGTTATTGGAATGAACACAAACCGATGATCTTACTTTCCATATTCATTACCATTGGTGGAGGTCTTTTGGTAGGAGGATTTTTTTATTATTTGGCATTATATGACGAAGAATCAGATATTTCCAAACCAGAAATTCAGGTAACTGATTTGAATGCACTTGGAGGGATTGTTGAAGGAAACAAACTGTATTATTCATACGAACCTACAAGTTTAACTCCAAACGGAACCAAAGATGAAATATTTACCCTCAAAATATCAAATACTGGAAAAGCCAATGCTGATGATTTTTGGATAGATATGTATTCTGAGCCTCAGGGTTTGTGGTTTGATTTCCAAACTTCAGCAACAATCCAAGACGGTAACAGCATACCGTGTCAACAAAAAAAGTCGTATTGTACTATTGGATTAGTACCCAAAGAATCTAGCAATATGTTTGTGGAGTACAAAGTCCAGTTTAATCATAAATTATATCAAGAAATTGCAGATGAAAATCCAAGATTATTTTTCAATTATGGTTTTGATGAGGGACAGGAACAAACTATTGAAATAATTTTGAAATTTGATTAATACTTAGGTTTAGCATACTATTTGACATAACCTTCTCTTTAAGAAGAAGAACGGGTTTCATTTCATATTGGATGAAATTGAAGAAAGCGAATGGTATTTGCTACAAAACTATCGTGAGCGAATTTTGCCATTAAGGGGAATTCTTCTAAATCTTGATTTTACATCCATTGAAAAATATGATGAGGGTACTTTGGAACTCTTTATTCGTGGTGGAAAAAAGAAAATTAAATTCAATGAAGAATCTGAAAAACAATTCAAATCGATCATACAAACCGACATTATTTCTAAACTGATGATGTTGGTAGAAGATGCAGTTATTTTTATGGAATCACGAAGACGAAATGTCAGTTTTTACAGTATTGTTACAAATTCGGACATAGATGTAGGACTTGTGATCAAAGAATTTTTTGAAAATCTTGAGAAATTATCCACAAATGAACTATGGGAAATAATGAGTTATGTTGACGTCAATTCCACAAATTGGGAAACTTCTGAAGATGCACGTCTAGTTGAAAAGTATCTTACAATCAACATCTCTGAAATGCGTCGATTGTTATCAGAACTAAAAGAATTTAGCACTACTAATCACCCTCTGTTTAAAAGATTCAAGCATGCAGGATTTCCTGTATTTCCAGCTGTGAACTCTCCCAAATCACTTGATTTTATGAAAAATTTTGATCATTGCTCAGCTGTACTTATGAAAGAAAATATTTTGGATGATGTTGTGTATGTTCCATATTCTGATGATGTAATTAAATCATATCACATTATTGCATCAGGACTTCAAAAGATCATTCATGACATAGTAAATAACAGAATAATTACAATTGAACGACAAACCAGTGGAATGTTGCCAAACGTTTCGCATGATTCAGAAAAACTCAGTGTTGAAGAATGGAATAGATATGGTGAAATTAGAAAAAAATTTTATGAGCAAAACCCATTACGAAATGATCTTCCTAGAACTCTCAATTTGCCAAAACCTGATAAAGAAAATATGAAGTGGTATTGTGGATTAGATGATTTCTTAACTAGAAGTATTCAGTTTAAGGAATCTCAAAACAAAGAGATGTACAGGTTAAATGCCTCTACTGATTATTGACGAGGTATTTCACACTAGATCCAATAGTTTTTTCAAAGTTTTTTCTTTTAACTTCAGTGGAATTTTATATTCTAACTTCTTTTTGAGATAAAAAAACATTCTTCTAGAAATTCCAAGTTCCAATGCTTTCTCCAAAGTTAATTCCTCAATTATTTCTCGCAATCTCTTTTGAAAATTCACATACTGAATGGTATTTTCTTTGAATGCTCCCAATACCTCAGATTGCTCCATCTCGTTTGATTCCTTACCAATATAATGAATTGAAGATTCATCAATTTCAAGCCATTTTCTACTTAAAAGCCAGATTTCACCGTCTGATTTGGTATCATTGTGCCTGACATACTCTGAAAATACTTAATTCATAGGCTTCCAGTATTCCTTTGAATCCATAGAATCTTTGTTTGGATAGCTTCTCCCTGTTTTGTACTCTAGAAATTCTTGGTATTGTACTAGATCCATTTTGTGGTTTTGGCGGATTTGAAAAATTCATAATTTAATCGTCCTTTTAAGTCAGAATTACCATGTTATATTGAGACGCAAGATCATGACCGTCACGTCATAGAATCTTGTCAAGTGTGACGGCTTGTGTTTCTTTTTTAAAAAAAATTATTGTGGTACAAATGTTTGGCATTCGCACACTAATCCATTAGGCAATGTCTTTGAACATTTACCTTCAGCAGGATGATCTTTTCTGAAATGTTCACAACTTGTATTGTCGCATATGTCGTAATCTCCCATATTTTGTCAATTCTTATCTTTAGATTTTAATCTGGGGCATGATACAATAACCCGATCAAATAGAGATCTGTTAGATGTAGCATTATGAACCCTGATTCTGTTAACTAATCTTTGAGATAACTAGGATCCAAGGAAATTGAGCATTTGGATACCTTTGAGTGAGATAACAGTTTATTCATAAAATATTTGGAGAAAAGAAACACTACACTAAAAATCACAATTATTCAAAACAAGATTTCAGATATTGGTAAAATCAAACCTAAAATAAAACAGATTGATCTTAATGCAGACAGAAATAGAATGTGGCTTGATAAAATTAGAAATATAAATAACAAAAAGCTTGATTGATTCATACCGATTACAGTCAATCATTTTAATTTGAATATAATGTAACAAAAAATGAAATAAATAACTTATACTAGTTTTATGACAAACATTTTATGAATAAAATGAATTTAGTCATTCTGATTTTTTTGTCTGTTTTTAATATGATTGGAATCTTTCCTACAATTGATGCACAAATCCTAGAACCTGAATGTATTAATCCAGATGGAAAACGTGAATTAGATTTGAGATTTGATACAGGAGTTCAGGAATTTAATGAATTAACAAAAGAATCCGTACTGACTTTGGATTGGAGACTAAAAGATGGTTTTGGAATATCAAAACCATTTGATGTTGTTTCACGAGTACATCCTGGTAGTGGGGCATCCATATACAATGTTACTGCTGCTCATGAAGGTGCAGATTATTCAATAACTGTTAGAGATACAGAGCATCATATCAATCCATTACATGTTGTTCCTGAACATCTTTGGCCTTTTGAATCCTATAGCATCCCTGCATTTTTGGAAATTAATGATGATGTGAAACTATGTGGATGGGATTTTGAAGGCCATAAATTTGGATTTTTTGCAGAAAATCCAAACTGGAAAGTCACATTAATTGCCTCTGAAAGCTCATTTGAAGAAATGTCAAAAATATTAGAAGGGGGAAGACCAAGATTTGAAAACAATACCATCGTGAAATTTGATACTCAAATTTCACATAGTGATGAATACATTTCAAAATATTTTCTGTATGGCATTATTCCATTCTTCCCAATGTTGTTAATCTTTGCACATTTCAAATATCTACGTCATGAAAGACCAATTTTACAAATTACCTATTTTACAGGAGTTTCGGTGTTGATTTTGACCGGATTAATTGCAGTAGGTTCAACCATTGTTTCACTAACTCTATTAGAGATCATCACTCTTTCTAGTATCCCTGTTTACATTGTATCATTTGTAATTACATTAAGAAAAGTAGTTAAAAAGAAAAATTTTGAAAAGGCACATTTTTGAATGAGATGTAAAATTATGAAATATGACCCTAAATGATATCTTAATTGAATTAAAAGATATTTTTCATTCCATTGACATTCGAGTATTTGCACATAAATCTGATGGTGTGTGGAAAAATATTTTTACAATTATTAGATTTAGACATGAAACGGTAGAAGAATTAAAAATAATTCATCAGGAATTGATTGAGAAATGTGGTAGTTTAATTGAAACAGACAAATTCAGAGTAGGACTATTTAATTATCCTGTTGACAGATGGTCAAAAATTGCAGATGATTTATCCAAAAAATTTCTTTGTCTGAATGATTCATTTGGAATAAATTTTGATAATGCAATTACCTACAATCATAATTATTCAGATCCACATTTCAAGCCTGAAAATTATGTTTACAAAGATTGGAAATGCTTTTCATTTAACAACGAATCAAATACACAAAAACCAAACTATTCAGATGAATTACGAAGTAATATGCTTGAAAATCATTTCAGGTATTCAGACAATTATTTGTCTGCAATATTTGAATATGGAAAATATGATTTTCAAAGTAATCCTTGGATCAAGACATTTGTGCCTATTTTCTTCAAAATTGAAAAAATTGAATTTGATCATGATAAAGTCGATATAGAATATTCTGCACATGAGCAAAAAAATATCCAAGTCGGATTAAATTTTTACAAATCTCGTGAATATAGAAGTGATGATGAATTTATCCAACAGAAAATTGAAAAAATACCGTTGACAGGGGGTTCAGAAGTAATTCAGGATACGATAACAATGAAACTTGATACAAAAAATGTTGGAGAATTTTTTGAGTTATTGGTAATAAAAAATAAAAAAACTTTGATTGAATCAAAAGAAGGATGCCTAGATGAGTATTGGAAAACAAGAACCGAATATACTAATCCCACATATTATGCATTTGAACAATTTGTAGAGTTTGAAGAATTAGAACGAATGTTATTACAATTCAAATCTAAAAAGATCAACAGAGATTCTGAAGTCTTTGAACGTGGAGTATCTTGGCTTTTGAGTTTACTTGGAATCCCAAACCTAATACTCGGGGAGTATGAACGATTGGGAAAGGGTCATGATCAAACATCTACTGATATTTTGGCAAGTTTTGACACAGATAAGATATTTTTGATAAATGTAACAATTGGCTTGCCTAAGCAATCTGATTTTGACAGAGAACGAGAATATCGGGAAAATATAGAAGGCAAAATCACTAACAAAAAAATAGAAATTCATTCAATCTACTTTACAGGAAAAGATGCTACCGAATCACTAGCATCTGCAACTGCAAATAATGTTATATTAGTAGGGAAAAACAATATTCAAAACATACTTGAGTATCTCAAAAAAGGTAATTTAGAAAAAGCTCGTCAAATTATTTTACAAGAGGATAGTTTTTGAAATGATCGACGGTAAAATAATTTCCCTTGCTTTGGCAATAACTAGTGGATTGGTCTATACTCGTGTCTTTGAGAATGAATTCTTTAAAGATATCATACTTGTTGCAATTCCTGCAATAATTGGATTGTTTGCAGTGAAACGTGTACCTAACGAATGGCAACAATATAGATTCAAGGTGGCTTTAAAAAAAGAAATTATAGACACATTTGTAAAATCTGTTAAAAAAAGTTTTGTGGTTCATGATACTGCACATATACAATTAGTGCAACATTATTCTGTGTCAGAACAACCAATAGATCCAACCACAGGAGGAGTTACACATAATGTAGTTTTTCCTACGGAACCAAATGAACAACCAATGATGGCATTAAAAGATGAATATAATGAATTTAAAAACGAACTCAAAGCAATAAAGTTAAACGGTGAAACATTAGTTTCAAAAATGCGATTATACTTTGATAGTGAATTGGTAGCCGAAGAATTTTCAAAACTGAATATTCAAGCTGGAAAATGTTCTCAATACATAAGACAAGGATTTGAATCTAAAAATAAAGAAAGTTTTTTAATGAATCTAAATGCTTTTTCTAACGAAGTAAAGTTATGGAGAGACTTATCTGATAAATTTGAAAATACTCTTGCCAAACATAAAATAAAAAAGATTTCAGTTTAATTTGTTAAAATGATTGAATGTTTTTTAACCATTACAACAAATGTCATATTTTCATACTATTGGTTAAACTTTAGGATTATTTCATGTGCTTGTCCCTGCAAAAAATTTATTGTATGTATCAACTCAAGCCCGTTGTAATTTTTGTGCAAATGGATTTTACAAATTTAATGAAATGTAGAAAAATCGTGGTATTGGATATGATAATGAAAAGAAAATGGAAAATTGTGCGATTCTGTTCCAATCCAATCTGATTTGGTGTGGAATTGATTGGAAAAGAGGATTTGGATTGGTATGAAGTTCAGAATGATGAAAAGTATGAACCCGAAAGCGATTTGTAAAGATATGTGTTTATAAAATATTCAAAACAAATGATAATTGTCATGGTTAGTATAATTAAACAAATAAAAAAATCAGTTGGATTTATTTATGTCAAAAATGGAAATGTGTTTCATCCAGCTGGAACTGGTTTTTTTGTTAGTGTAGCTACAGGTTATGATTCTTCCAAAAGTTATTTTTATTTTGTAACTGCAAAACATGTAATTCAAAAAAAAGATGGAACATTTTATGATATTGCAGTTAGATTGAATACTTTTGATAATTCTTCCAATCTTCTTCCTTTGCCCATGAACCAATTACATATCTTTACTCATGATGATGAAGATGTAGACATAGCTCTTTTTCCAATGATTCCAAATGAAAAAATATATGATATTTTAACAATAGGTTCCGACATACTTAGTACAGAAAAAATTATCGAGGATGAAAAAATTGAAGAAGGTGGAGATGTATTATTTTCAGGATTATTTTCTAGCCATATTGGAAAACAACGAAATCAACCAATAGTACGTTTTGGAAAAATATCTTTAATTTCTGATGAAAAAATCACTTGGAAGGTTGATGATGATCCGCCTAAACTAGTTGATTTGTATTTGATGGAATGTCAATCTTATGGAGGAAATAGTGGGTCTCCTGTTTTTTTTAAATTAGATAGATTTAGAGAATCTAGTGAAAACAAAATAAAGATGCATGAAAAATATTATCTTGCAGGAGTTATGACTGGAAGCTTTAATCAATCTAGAAAAATAGAGAATATTGAAACAATAAATGAACAATTTTCATGGCAAAATATTGGAATTGCAGCAGTAACACCTGCTTACAAATTACATGATATTTTATTTTCAGATGAATTAAATAAAATTCGAAAGGATAATGATGATTTAGAAAATGCTAAGAAAAAAGTTTAGACAGAAAAATAGTTTTTCCCAGTACAAAATTCACATAAACTTTGAACTAGAATCTTAACAATGGTCATGGTAAAAGATCTTGTAGGTTTTCTATAGTTACAAAAGAAATTATTCCATAAGACATCAATACAAGAAACATCATCAAAATGGTGGGTTTTGCTTTTTTGATATCTTCTTTTTCTTCATCAGTCTTTCCAGTTTTAAAATAAAAATAAATGAACCAGCCTACAGAAAACAACATAATTCCACCTCCAAAAAGAGATTGTCCTAGTGGGTCTTTCATTAATAATTTTAAACCTACAATCGATGTAAGTGCAACTGGAATTAACACCTCCATAGATAAAATCAAAAATTTATTGACACCTTTTACATTCCGTATTGCCATTAGAAATAATGCAATTCCAGTTAATCCTGCAGCTGGAACAAAATCCTTTATTTCAGAATCTAATTTTCTCCATTCTTCAATGAAAATATTTGAAGCATAAACATAACCCATAATCCCTAAAATCATTAGAGATAAAATCAGGATTTTCTTTGGAGTTAACACAATTGTATTGATGTAATGTTTGATCTTAAATCTTTACGACCGCCGTCATATTTTCATTCGTAAAAGGGGGACTTTGCCTTTTTACTCTTTGTCGATAATCTCTTTTGTATCTCTAAAAAATTCTAACATTATGTTTATGAACAAATAATTACAAAATTATTATGACCACACTATATTTTTTAGATTTTTGTGTTAGATCTATCGATTCTCATATATGCTTTAAAATTAATAATCACGTTTCACAGATTTCTGGAAAAGGTGGACCGGGAGGGAATCGCACCCTCGACATCCTCGTTGCGAACGAGGCATTATACTCCTAAACCACCGGCCCTCAGAATACCTCTTTGAGTAGTTCTTTTATTCATTTTCTCAACGCATAATAGCCTCAAATGGATGAAATTTTCAGATGACTTATGATACCATAATTACTGATTCACATGTCATTCTTCCTCAAGGGATGGTTGAGAAAAATATCCTAATTGATGAGGGAAAAATTGTTGGATTTACAACTGATACACCTGTATGTGATCATAAAATCAATGGAGCAGGACTAGTTTCTGTACCTGGACCTATAGACACTCATGTTCACTATGGAGTTTATTCTCCAATTAACGAAGCTGCAAAAACTGAATCTCATGCAGCAGCAATAGGTGGAATTACTACAATGATGAGAATGCTTAGACTAGGTGATCCTTTTTCAAATTCTTTGCAAGCTCAGCTTGATTCTGCTTCAGAAAATCATTATGTAGATTATGCTTTACATGCTTCAATTTTTACACCAGAACAAATTGATGAAATGAATTTGTGTGTTGAAAACGGAATTACGTCATTTAAAATTTACATGAATCTTGGTGGTGAAGTTGGACATGTATACATGGACATGCCACCAAATTCTCCGAAACTTGTTGCAGCTGAAGTAAATGTTACTGATGAAATAGTTGAACAAACAGTAAAGACTGCAGCTGAACTTGGATGTCCTGTACTAGTTCATGCAGAAGACTATGAATCATGTGGTTGTGGAATCAAAACTGCAAGGGAAAAACATCAGGATGGATTGTCAGCTTGGTCTTCAAGCCGTTCTCCTGAATTTGAAGCTAAGGCAATCAAAACTGTATCAAAATTTGGTAGAGATTACGATTGTGTGATTTACTTTGTTCATATTGGTTCAGAACGTGCACTAAAGCAAATTGAAGAAGAAAAGAAACTTGGAACAAAAATTTTTGTAGAGACATGTCCTCACTATTTGACATTATCTTACGAGAAACAATCAGGCTATTTGGCAAAAGTCATGCCTCCAATTAGAACTGAAAATGACAGAAAAGCAGTTTGGAATGCATTATCTAATAACCAAATTGACACAATAGGTACAGATCATGTTGCAAATCAACTAAAACTAAAGCTTGGTGGAGATGATGTTTGGAGTGCTCTTGCTGGATTTCCTGGAATAGGAACTGTACTTCCTATTTTACTTAATGATGGAGTTAACCAAAAGAAGATTTCTCTAGAACAGTTTGTTCGATTTACGAGTCAAAATGCAGCTCAAATTTTTGGAATGTATCCCCAGAAAGGAACACTGGAGAAAAATTCTGATGCAGATGTTACTATGCTTGATTTGAAGAAAGAGAAAACTGTTACTTCGGATCTGTTTGGTGGATTCTCTGACTATATTGTATATGAAGGAAGAACTCTAACTGGATGGCCTGTCAAAACAATTGTTAGAGGCGAGTTAGTTGCAGAAGACTTTGAAGTAATAGGCAAACTTGGTCATGGAAAACTAGTTGAAAGACAAATTAACTTGTTTTCCAAATAACTTATTTGTAAATTTGATTTTTTACGATTGCTTTTTAAGAGAAAAATGCAAATATTCTTCATGACTTTCCAATTTGTATTTCTTTTTTTTATGATTCTAGGTGTTGCTGTTAGTCCAATTTTACTAGAAAATTCTTTTGCTCAAGAAATATCTATACACCAACAATGGAAAAAATTTGCAGATGTTGACATGTTAACTTGTAAATCAGGACAATTGTTTTTACAAAAAAATAATGGAAATCCTGCATGTGTAAAACCATCAACATATTTGAAATTAGTTGACAGAGGATATGGAATTCACAATCAATCAATAATGGATAAACATCCCGAAATGATGACTCATTTAATGAATGGAATGGCATCAAATGAAAAAATAATGTATCATTGGCACGAGATGATGCAAAACAATCCTGCAATCATGAAAAATACTATGGATGATTGGGTGTCTCAAATTAAAGAAAATCCTGAATTACTCAAAAATATGTTGGCTCCTATGACTAGTGAACCAGAATTGAGAGATAAGATGATTCAGATCATGAAGAATCATCCTCAAATGGAAATCCACCTAAAATCAAATTCTGTTTGGATGGACTCTGTTCATCAGCCTGTAACTGATAGTATGGGACACGGTGATTCTGGAATGAGTTGCATGGGTGATGATAAATCTGGCATGGGACATGGTGATTCTGAGATGGGTTGTCCTATGTGTGAAAAAATGATGGAAAAAAAAAGATTAGATAATTGTTCTTGGTGTCCAAAGTATTCGCATTCAATGAATTCACATTCAACTAGTTTGCATACAATATCACATTCTGATAAAATGATGGATATGATTCATCATGTTTGGATAAATTCTGATATGACTAAAGACATGCATACTATGATGCTTGAGGATCCATCTCATATGGCAATGATGTCAAAACAAATGATTGAACCCATGCTTAACACAATAATGGATGATGTAGATTTAAGAAATCAAATGATAGAATTAATGTTAGAACACAAAGATTTCATGAATTCTATCAGACATGACAATCCTGACATATCACATTAGAACTAAAATCAAAAACAAATTTACCAAATATCTGCTTAGACAAATTTTATTGAACCATAACCTACTACTGACTCTGTATCCCCTGATACGTCTCCGCTTGTTGCATAGCTTAACAGTTTACCTTTTGTTGCACCCATTTCTTTACATGCAATCATAGCTGATGCTATTGCTCCATAACCGCATGCAGTAACTCTTTTTTCATACAACACTTCATAGAATTTTTCTATATTCATATCTAAAATTGGCTCTATCAATGCTTTGTCTTGTTTATGTGCAAAAGAATTTTCTTCATAATGTGTAAAATCAGATGAGGCGATGATTATTGCATTCTTCTTTTTTGCAATTTCATATATTGCATTTCCAACATCAATTGCAGTTTTCATCTCTTGTGAACGCAAAATTATTGGAAGAATTTGAAATTCATTTGAAAGTATTTCTTGTAACATTGGAATCTGTACTTCTAAACTATGATCTTGGGAGTGAGAATATTCATCTATTTCAATAAATTCAGATATTTCTGCTACTTGTTTTGCTGATTCTGAGTCTATCTGAACTTTGCCTAATGGAGTCTGCCATTGGGCATCAATCATCGTAGCGGCATTTTTTCCTATTCCAAAATGATTTGGTCCGATAATTATTGCAAGTTCTGGGCTCTGAGATGCGATTGCCTTGTAAGAATGACATGCCGTGGGACCTGAATACCTGTATCCTGCATGTGGGCAAATAACTCCAAAAATCCGCTCCTCTGATTCTGCCGAATCTGTACCTGGGCCAAACTGGTGTTTAAAACAAGATTTGATCATTTTTTCTAGATCTTCTTTATTATCTGGATAAAATTGACCTGCAACAACTGGTTCTCTAATCATTTATTTTTCTGTACCTCTATTTTATAAAAAATCATTAGATGATTCTCTAATAATTTTCCCATTTGGAGTTTCTTCTTTGAAAATTATTCCCTCGAATTTTGATATTCTTGTTGTCATATCCTTCCATGCATTTTTTTCTAATCCTGCTTTTTGACATGTATATTCAAGAAATTCTTCTACATTCCAATCATATTCAATTGGAACTTGTGGCAATAGCAAACCAGACGCATACGAATTTTCTACAATTAAACCATCTCTGCCAACTTTGATCTCTTTGAGATACTCTGAAGACTGATTTACTTTAATCTCCATTGGAGTAGTAAGTACAGTCACTTCAAAAACAATCTTGTCTAATTCATCTATGGTTACTGGATTAAAGCGCGTATCTTGTGTTGCAGCTGATACTGCTGCATCAATTAATCCATTAGATAATTTCTTTACAGGAAGAGGATATCCTATACATCCTCTCAATGAATCTTGTTTGTTTAATGTAACAAAAACCCCTGAACTAAAACCAAACTTTGAATTAAATTCACTATCATTGATTTTTGAATTATTTCTTAAAAATTCAGAAACAGCTTTTCTTGCCATCTTTACTAATTCTTCTCCATCAGAATCAGAAATTTTCATTGATTCTCTCATACTTGTTAAATATGTAAAAACACAATAAAAAACATTGACAACTTTACTTGGGAAAGAAGCTGAGCTTTATGAAACATTACCTGATGATAAGGTAAAATGTACAGCTTGTGCACGCTATTGTGAGATTGGTAAAGGCCAAATTGGTTTATGTGGAATTCGAGGAAATGAAAATGGCAAATTACAACTTTATGCATACGGAAAGGTGATTTCTGGTCATGTTGATCCGATTGAGAAAAAACCTTTGATTCACTATAATCCTGGCAGTAAGGTCTATTCAATTGCCACAACAGGATGCAATTGGCTATGTAGGTATTGCCAGAATTCTGATATCAGTCAGAGAAAAACTGTGGAAGGTATTGATATGACTCCTGAGCAAGTTGCAAATACTGCAGTAAAGTATGGCGCACATGGTATTGCATATACCTACAATGAACCATCAATCTTCATAGAATTTGCGCGTGATTGTGGAATTGCTGCACGAAAAAAAGGGCTGTTCAATGTTTTTGTCTCAAATGGTTATGATACTCCCGAATCAGTTTCGATGATGAATGAATTTCTTGATGGAATCACTGTTGATTTCAAGGGAAGTGCCGAAAAAGAATTTACTAGAAAATTTATTGGTGTTCCTGATCCTCAACCAATCTTTGATACTCTCTTAGAAATTAGAGATAAAACAAAAATCCATGTAGAAATAACTGATTTAATCATACCCAAAGTTGGAGATGATATAGAGCATGCAAAAAAACTTTCCAAATTTATTTATGATGAGTTTGGACCTGAAATGCCAATTCATTTTTTGAGATTTCATCCTGATTATAAAATGATGGAGTATCCAAGTACTCCTGTTGAAACTTTGGAAAAACATTATCAAGTTGCTAAAGATGTTGGTCTAAAGTATGTGTATTTGGGAAATGTCCCTGGCCATAAATGGGAGCACACCTACTGTTCTGAATGCAACAAAATTGTTGTAAATCGATATGGGTTTAGTATTAGAGAATGGCATCTTGACAAGAACAATTGTTGTGAATTTTGTGGCAATCGTATTCCTATAGAAGGAAAATTACAAGAAGGTTACAAAGAAGATCGTTTTCAGTTTGTTTCTTAGCAAATACTATTAGATTTGAAATATTTTTAAACTAAATTAAGATCCAAAAAATTTTTGAAGGTTATTTTTTAGGCAATTCAATAGTAAATGTTGTAGGATTGTTTTTGACAGATAATTTACCACCATGCTGTTCAACTATATTTTTACTAATGCCTAATCCCAAACCTGTTCCCTTAGCTTTTGATGAAAATAGTGGTTCAAAAATCTTAGACATTATATTATCTGGTATGCCTGGCCCTGTATCACTTATGTGAATTAGTACAGAATCCAGATTGTTCTCCAAATCGATTGAAATTTTACCTTTATTTTCCATTGCATCAAAGCTATTTACAATAATATTGACAAAAATAGCTTGAAGTTTCCTAGCATCACAATTAATTTCTACATCCTCTTTGAATAACTCAATTTCTACATCCTCAGGTACATTTACACTTGAGACAGAGTCGTTTAGAATTTTTAAGAGTGAGTGTCTTGCCAAATTCAATTCTTTTGTTTTTGCAAATTCCAATACGTCTTCAATAATATGATTCATATCCAAAATGGAACAATTTGTTCTACTTAGTCTTTCTTGAATGATTTTATCATCTTTGAATTTCATTTGTAAAAAGTCCAAATTTCCTTTAATTACCGTTATTGGATTACGTAAATCATGTGCAAGTCTAGATGCCATTTGACCAATAGCATAGATCTTTTCAAGTTTTTGAACATATTTTGATTCACTTCTCAATATTTGCAAAATTGCGTAAATAGTCATGAGATATATTGCAGCATTGATTATGGGAAAAACTATTTCTAAAATTGCTTTTTGTCGGTTTGTCTCAGCTAATTCAAGATTAATGGTATTGGTTAATTTTTCAGCAGCATCAAGTAGTTCAACCTCAATTCGTTCATGTTCAATATAATAAAATTCATCTAAAGGTTCACCTACAATGGTTTTCTCTTTTAATGTATTTGCAAGATTATGAAATTCATTGAAACTAGTTTCAACTAATTTCAAATCACTTGAGAATTTATTTGGAAGAGGTTTTAATTCATTTCCAAGAAATATACCTCCATTTTTCAAAAGTGAAATATTTTCTCTATATTCATTGAAAATATTATCAATTCCCTTTGACTCTAATAATCCTGAAGAAAATTCATCCATTTCATGTAAAGCAAAAGCAGTATAGAATCTATTCTTCCCAGCAACATTGAGGTATGCTCCATAATTTTCTTTTTCAGAGTCAATACTGTATAATATTGAAAAGCTTACGATTACTGAAATTATTTGGATTAGTACTAATCCTACAATCAAAGTTTTTGGTTTCAATAATTGGAAAAAACTAATTTCAAATTAAAGTGTTCATAACTTATGCAAATTTACTGTTTTTTTGATAATTTAGACATGAATGTAAGTATCAAATTAGATGTGAAATGGGTATGTAGTTTGCGAGTATTTTGAAATTTTGACATTCAGTTTGTATGTTAAAACAAAAAAGAAAAAGTCATTGAACTTTAACTGATTTTTTCTTCTGAGGAGATGTTGGCTTGCTCTTTGGAAGTGTCACATCTAAAACTCCATCAGTTAATTTTGCTTTAACTTTTCCAGGAATGACCTTTTCAGACAACGGTACGGTCTGATAATATGACATGCTGTGTCTTTCTTTTCTGAGGTAGTTCTTCTTCTTTTCTTCTTCTTTATGTTCTCCTGTTACTTCAATTGAATTGTCTGTAACATTGAGATTGATCTCATTTTTCTTTAATCCAGGCATGTTCATCTTCATTCGAAACTGTTTTCCTTCATCAATCACATCACATCCAGCATCCTGCAATTTTGGAAAAGATGAAAAATCTATTCTTGGAAAAGAAGAAAATGATTTTTCTAATTCGTTTCTAAAATTGTCAAAAACCCTGTCAAATTCTGAAATACTAGATTTCGCTGGTGATGAAGCTAGTTTTTTTACAGGTTTTTTTGCCATGTACAAGTAGACATCAAAATATATTTCAAGTCTTTCGTTAATTTTCAAAAATGATTCTCAGGTACTAAAATCATTTTACTATGACTGATGCCTTGGCCCAAGGATGTATCATACAAAAATAATCATATTTGCCAACTTTCTCAAATTTATGTGAGAATGTTTCATCTGATAATATCAATCCGCTATCAAATAGATTATCTGGTCCATTGACTATGTTTCCGCTTGAAACAGTATGTGCAGAAGAATCATCATTTCTCCAAATTATTTCTCCACCTTTGAAAATTATTACTGTTGAAGGATCATAACACTTGTCTACATCCTCACATCCTGGAACTGAAGTACCTGCTGGAATGCTGACTAATCTTGATGGAAGTTTGGATGTTGTGTATTCTTTTACTTCTTCTCCTATCTCTTTTACTTCTTTAGCTGCTTGTTTTGTTTTATCTGTGACTTTTTCTATTGCTTCTGTGCCTGACTTTGAGAGTTCCTGAATTTTTTCACTAGTCTCTTTGCTTACTTCTTTTATTGGCTCTGTTGTTCTTTCTAAGGTGACCGGAATATCTGCAGGAACACCAGTTCCACCAGTTGCTAAAAATCCTAAAGCCATGGCAACTACAACAAGAGAAACTATGATTCCTGCTCTATCCATAGAAGTCAATGCAATTATTTTGTAATATTGATAAAAAAACAAAGCATCTGATTGTCAAAAATGATAATGTCGGACTAGTTTAACTACAAAGATTGCTATACAAAATTATGGCTGATAGTTTCTGTCATTGCGGTTCATGTGGCCATGAAAAAATATCTGAATGTTATACTAAACAGTGTACATGTTGTCTAAATGATCACCAAGGTCCTTTTGACACGAATAGATGATTAAACCATCATCTGGTTTTATGAGAAATATTTTTGAATTTATTTATGAAAATTCCCTTCCTTGTGGGATGTACATGATTTAACAAGTACTCCATCATGATCCTGAATTTTACATCCACAAGAGAAGATTATATGCATCTAATGTATAATATCAAAAATACCATAATAGATGCAAGTCAATAATTTACGCTGACAATATAGAATTCTATAGTTATTTGTGATTTACAAAAATCTAGTTTGTTACATAAAATCATTGCAACTTTGTTTTATGAAATTATATGTTACAATATTCATGGCTACAAACTTCCTTGAGCATGACAATTTCTCATTTACAAAGATTCTATTGTCAAAAGAAGTAGCAGATATAATAAAACAGGTTGTTCAAGAGTCTAACACAATTATTCCTCAAAATTGCAATGATAGGGAGAATTCCAAAGGAGAGTATTATGCCTAATTCTAGAAAATTTCAATGCAGTCCAAATTGTTGGTGTAAAAAACCAAGATCTAATGAATACACTTACTCATAATTTTAGGTACTGAATCTAAATAATATCAAATTTGCCGTTATCTTTGGCCTTGTAAATTATATCTGGTCTTCTGAGAAATATTCCTGATTCTAAGACTCCTGTAGTTTGTTTAATTTTCTGTGTAAGTGCCTTGGGATTTTTTATTGTTCCAAAATCACAATCTAAAATTATGTTTCCGTTCTCTGTAAAGAATGGGTAACCTCTGTCAAGTGATCGAATCTCTGCAGTACCTCCAAGTTTTTTGATTGAATTAATTACAGAATTTCTTGCAAGCGGATGAATCTCCACAGGAACTGTTCTGTTAAAATTTTTTACAAACTTTGTTTTATCTGCCATCACTACAATTTTTTTTGCAAGACTAAACAAGATATTTTCTCGCAGTAAAGCTCCTCCGCCACCTTTGATGACATATTTTTGTGAATCAATTTGATCAGCTCCATCAAATACAATGTCAATGTGCTCTACTTGATCAGCTTCAACTAGTGGAATGCCTCCTTTTTCTGCAATTAATTTGATTTGCAATGATGTTGGAACTCCTTTAATGTTGTAATTTTTTAGCTTGATTAGTTTTGAAAGTGATTTTACCAGTGCAGTAGCTGCTCTGCCGCTACCTAACCCAACAACAAAATCATCTTTTACAAATTTTAAAGCGTCACTTGATAATGCCTTGATGGCATCATCATAAGACAATTACTCTACCTCAGCTTGATCCAGTTTTGACAAAACTCTCATGATGTCACCTTTGATCTTATCTAAATCATCTGCATCATCATCAAAGTCATCATCTGCTGTAACTGGTTTTTCTTTTATTGGTTCTGGAAGTGCTTTATGTTCTGTAATCTTTTGTACTTCCTTGTTCAAGTCTGGTTTAGTCTCAATCTTTACTTCTGGTTTTGGAGATACTGACTGAATAATTTCAATTTTATCCTCAACTTTTGGTTTTGGCTGAACAATTTCTTGGATGATCTCCTCTTTTGGTTTTACAGTTTCTGCAGGAATTATCCTTGGATGTGGCATTGGTTTTACAACCTGTTTTGTTTCTTCTTCAAATAATGGGAATTTTGGTTCTTTTCTTGAAACGTTTGTAAGAGTTGTTAATTCAAATGACTGTCTTGATCTTGTAGGAGGAATCTCAATTGGTTCTGATTTTGTTTGTTTTGGTTTATCAAAATTAAATACATTAGAAATTTTCTCTTTTGTTTCTTCTTTGACTTTTGGAATCTTAACTTCTGGTGCTTCGACTTTAGCAGTTGTCATCTTTGAGGACAACTCGTATAGTCTGTCATCGAGTTTTGATAGTTTTTGATCCATCAGAGTTATCAATCCGTCACCAACTGGACCCAAGTCTGGATGGTGGCTTGCTTGCTCAAGCTTTTCTAGCTTAGCTAGGACAATTCCTAACTGATGTTGATACTTTAGTAACAGCTTGTCTTTTTGGATTTTAGAAAATTCAGTATCTGCTTGATATAATCTTGAAATAGTTTTAGTTAGAATATCTTTTTCAATTTTCAGTGAATTGATTTGACTTTTGATATGTGAACTTGCACCAAGACTTAGTAATTGGTTTTTGTCTCTTGGCATCTTACGTACAGCAGCTGCTGTTGCAACACCGGCTAATGAGCTAAGAATTAAAACAATTTCTTGCATCTATGTATACCATTTAATCCAGGAATACTTTCTGCGTTTAGCCTCTGGGAATCCACAACTTGCACATTGGTGATGACGTTTGTGAAGTGAGTTTTTACCACATCTTCTACATCTGATGTGAACTTTCTTCTTTGTAAAACCACCCATAGAAGTTGTGCCTTTCGTCATTGCAAATCACCTAATTTTGTGCTGGTGGAGGAGATATCATAACTACATTGTCTCCTCTGACTACAATGCTGCCGAGGCTCTTAGAATCGCCTTCAGTGGGAATTTCCTCTGAAGAATCGAGTAGCAGGTTCATGTGTTGGTCAAAACCTAAGAGATTACCTCTAATGGTCTTGTTTCCTTTGAGTTTTATCAATACTACTTGATTGATACTCTCATCCAATACTTTTACTGCCATATCAACGGACATCTATTTCACTTATTGACTTGCATATCAAGGGATTATATTAAATTTCCATTGGTGAAACTATGAGCTATGCCCAGTAAGGCAAGTTTGACACTTTTTTCCAAGATTTTCGACGATTTCAGCTAAAATTACTCTTCCGTCTTTCTTTGTAGCTTTTGTTGGATCCCCCCAAATTCCATTTTTGGTAGCTTTAGGAAATGATTGATTTGCAAGTTTTCCAATTTTTGTAATTTCTTGTTTTGTCATGCCATCAGTGATCAATCCTTTTTTAGCCAAATTCATTTTGACATTTTTTGATATGGCCAACATCAACGATGTTTCTACAAATCCTGCATGATCAAAGTCTCTTTGCATAAAATGCCAGTAAGACAATGGAAATACCTTAAGTTTGTTATTTGATAATTTTTTGAGTTTGATATCTAGATTCTTTATAGGCTTTAGGTTTCCATGATGACCATTAATTATGAAAACTGTTTTAATTTTATTTGAAAGTAAAGACTGACATAAATCAGTTAAAACTGCACGTAAGGTTGACTCTCTAATACTTAGATTGAAAAAAGGAGCATGCTCAAAAGATACTCCGTAGTTTAGTGTTGGAAACAATAGATATCTGAATTTTTCTGAGATCTGTTTTGCTACTTCAGTTACAATATCTGAATCCGTTGATATTGGCAAATGTGGTCCGTGTTGCTCAATTGAGCCTACAGGAATTACTGCAACTTGTTTCTTATTTGAAATTGATTTTCTGAGTATTGGATCAAACTGAGTTTTGATATCTGTCATTTAATTCACTTTGATTTTATGTGAACTTTTCTCCAACGAACATCAAGCTTGTTTTCAAGATGCATCTTCATTGCTTTGAGTAATGTATCTGCTTCTAACTTTTGTCCTTTAGATTTCATTTTTTCTAGTGTATCATTTGGATCAACCTTGAAAGAATCTTGGAAAATTATTGGTCCTTGATCCAAGTTTTCTGTTACATAATGAGATGTAACCCCGACAATCTTTGTACCTCTTTCAAATGCTTGTGCATATGCAGAAGCTCCTGGAAATGCTGGGAGTAATGATGGATGAATATTGATAATCCTATTAGGATACCTCCAAACAAAGTTTGGACTAAGTATCCTCATGTATCTTGCAAGTGAAATCAAATCAATGTTATACTGTTTGCATACTTGAATTATTTTCTCTTCTGCTTTGTCCTGAACTTTATCTTCTATTGCAACAAATGGAATTTTTGCTTTTTTTGCAAGAGGTTCTAGTGTTTTTTCGGTACCGATGATCACTGAAATCTTTCCTTTCAATGACTTTGCGTTTGCAAGAATCGTTTGCAGACAAAGTGGCTCTTTTGTTACAAAGATTGCAATGTTTTTCTGTGAATTTGTTTCATGGTGTGTACTGACATCCATCTTTTCTTTTTTAGCTAGACTTTGAATGTCTGAATCAAATCTTTTGACATCTACTGCTTTTGAAAATGATACTTCAAGATACATTCCAAAAAGACCTTTGATTACATTTTGATTTACTTTTTCAATGTTTCCGCCCTTGGAGAATGCAAAATTTGTAAATGTAGCAACAATCCCTTCTCTGTCTTTGCCTACTACTGTAATTCCCACTACTGTCTTTTTCATAACTTTGTTTGCTGAAGATTTTCTCATTATTAATCATTCACAGAAATCAAAATGGTGCGGGAGGTGGGATTTGAACCCACGAAATCCTGAGATATAGGGTCCTAAGCCCTACGCCTTTGACCAGGCTGGGCGACTCCCGCAACGGACTTGCCATTAAACACAAATTTATCTATTATTGCACAGTAATGTGGCGAAATTTTTTGGAACAAATGGAATTCGTGGAGTCTTTGGTGAAGATTTTACATTAGAATTTGTTCATGACATGACACTTGCTATTGGAACATATTTTGGAAAAGGACCTGTACTGATTGGATATGATGGACGAGAATCAAGTCCTGTAATTTGCAAAGTTGTAAGTTCTGCACTAAATTCTATAGGCATTGATTGCAATGTTGCAGGACTTGTACCTACTCCTTGTCTAGAATACGCTGTCAAGAGTTTAGGATATTCTGGAGGTCTGATGATAACAGCATCTCACAATCCTCCAAAATATAATGGAATCAAACCTTGTGCAAAAGACGGAGTAGAAATCTCACGTGAGGATGAACTAGTCGTAGAAGATATCTATTTACAAAAAAAATGGCTTAAAAAACCTGCTTCGTGGGGAATTACTGGTACTGAAAACACCGCAATTGAAAATTATCTGGAAGGAATTATTTCACATATTGATTCTAAACTAATAGAATCAAAACATTTCAAAGTTGTTTTAGATTTGGGCAATGGTGCACAAGCAGTAACTGCACCAAATTTTTGTGAATTACTTGGATGTCAAACATTTCTTGTAAATCCAAAAATAGATGGAACATTTCCAGGACGTGGTTCTGAACCAACACCACAAAATCTTTCTGAACTTTCAAAAACAGTAAGGGAAAACAATGCAGATCTTGGAATTGCATTTGATGGTGATGGTGACAGAAGTATTTTTTGTGATAACAATGGAGATATTTTAACTGGAGATAAATCTGCACTTGCACTCACACAACACATTCTAAAGAAAAATCCGAACTCACTTGTAGTTACTTGTCTTAATTCTGGTTCTAACATTGAGGTTTTAGCAAAACAGTATGATTCCCAAGTAATTAGAACTAAAGTAGGAAGCGTTGAGGTTTCTAGAAAAATGGTTCCAACTGATGCACTAATTGGATTTGAAGAAAATGGCGGTTACATGTATGGTAAACATAATCAAGTAAGAGATGGTTGTATGACTTTGGCATTGATGCTTGATTTATTGGCCTACTCTGGAAAGCCCCTATCTGATTATATTTCTGATTTGCCTCCTTCTTTTACCACCAAAGATAAGGTTCCATGTTCTGCAGAAATGGTGTCGACATTGATCTCTTCTCTAAAAGAGGAATTTCCAAACTCTGATACTTCTGACGGAATAAAGATAACAATCGATCCTAAAAATTGGGTAATGATAAGACCAAGTGGAACAGAACCTATTGTAAGAGTATATGCAGAAGCTGAAAGTAAGGAGAAATTAGATACTTTGATGTCAGAATATCTAAAAAAAGTCAGTTCCATTATTTCCCGATAACACTTTTAAAACCAAACGCATCGATGGATAGAATGGAGAATGAACCCCTAGGGTGACGAAGTATGGGAAAAGCATATTATGTTAAATTTGAGACGCCAGAGGACCTCGTAAATCCAATCTTAGAGGCCGTTAGAGTATCATCTACAAGCGGTAAAGTCAAGAAAGGAACCAACGAAGCAACCAAGGCAATTGAACGTGGTACTAGTAAACTAATTGTAATTGCTGAAGATGTTGAACCACCAGAGGTAGTAGCCCATCTTCCAATTTTATGTGAGGAACAAGGTGCAGCATATGCATTTGTTCCAAGCAAAGAGGAATTAGGCAAATCATTAGGTATTGATATTACTTCTGCCGCTGCAGCAATTTTGGATGCAGGTGATGCACAACATATTGTAGATCAAGTTGTATCATCCATCGCTAAAATTAAAGGCGGTAAGACCGAAGAATGAGTCAAAACGCTGAAGAAGTAGTTCAATCTGAAATTATTCAAATTGTTGGTAGAACCGGTATTGCTGGTGAAGTAATTCAAGTTAGAGTTAAAGTTCTTACTGGTAAGGATAAAGGTAGAATTCTTACAAGAAACGTCAAAGGTTCTGTTAGAATGGGAGAAATTCTCATGCTAAGAGAAACTGAAAGAGAAGCAAAGAAAATCAAATAGGTGTTTAGATGAGTCTTTTAGTTAAACCATGTAATTTCTGTGACAGACCTGTTGCAAAAGGTTCTGGTACAATGCTTGCAAAAAATGATGGAACCGTATTATGGTTCTGTTCTGCAAAATGTAAAAAGAATGCACTAGTCTTAAAACGTGATCCAAGAAAACTGAAATGGACAAAAAAATACGTTAAAGGCGGAATTAGAAAGAGTTAGAGTTGACTGAACAATCATTATTCATTGTAAAGCCAGACGCAGTAGCTAGAAATCTAGTTGGCGAAGTCATTTCAAGATTTGAAAGAAAGGGTTTCAAAATTTTGAAACTAAAGATGTTTACATTCACTCAAGCACAAGCAGAAAATTTTTACGGTGTTCACAAAGACAAACCATTCTTTGGCGAACTAACATCCTTCATCACATCAGGACCTGTTGTAGCTGCAATCATTGAAGGAAACAATGCAATTGCAACAACTAGGATAATGATTGGTGCAACAAAATCATTTGAAGCCGAACCTGGTTCTATCAGAGGAGACTTTGGATTAGGATTTAGTGAAAATATTATTCATGCATCAGATTCACAAGAAAGTTTTGATCACGAATCGAGGGTAGCATTTGAGTGATCTGATTTGCAAATTCGTCAGCCCATAGTGGCAGTTCTTGGTCACGTAGACTCTGGAAAAACATCTCTTTTAGATAGAATTCGTGGAACGGGTGTTCAAGGCAGAGAAGCAGGTGGCATTACTCAACACATTGGTGCAAGCTTTCTTCCAACTGATACCATCAAGGAAATGTGTGGTCCACTATACAAAAAACTAGAACAATCAGAAAACAAAGTTCCGGGTATCTTGGTAATTGACACACCAGGACACGAAGTTTTTACAAATCTTCGTTCTAGAGGTGGTTCAGCAGCTGATATTGCAATATTGGTAGTAGATGTTAATCGAGGATTTCAACCCCAGACAAATGAAAGTTTGAAAATTTTACAGAGCAGAAAAGTTCCGTTTGTTGTTGCACTAAACAAATGTGATCAGATATCTGGATGGAGAAAATCTGATACAAAATTTATCTCACAAGCAATCAAGGAACAAGATGCATCAGTTCAGACAGATTTGGATCAAAAAGTTTACGATGTGGTTGGAACTTTGTCTATTTTGGGATACAAGTCTGAAGCATTTTATCGTGTAGAAGATTTCAAATCTGAAATTGCTATTGTTCCAATATCTGCACGTTCTGGTGTCGGAATTCCTGAACTACTCAGTGTTTTGGTAGGATTGACACAACAATATTTGCAAAAGAGACTGAACCAAGAAGAGAAAGAGCCTCGTGGTATTGTACTTGAAGTAAAAGATGAAGTCGGACTAGGACAGACCGCAAACATTATTCTCATTGATGGTACAATCAAAAAAGAAAACAGCATTGTTGTTGCAAAACGTGATGCAGTAATCGTAACAAAACCAAAAGCTTTGCTGTTACCTAAAGCACTTGATGAGATGCGTGATCCGCGTGACAAATTCAAGCCAGTTCCACAAGTAGAAGCAGCAGCAGGACTCAAAATTGCATCCCCTGAATTAGAAGGTGTTCTTCCAGGAAGTACGTTATATGTTGCAACAAACAACGATGAGATTGCCAAATACACCAAACTCATTGAGTCTGAAATGAAATCAATGTTTATTGATACTGAAACTAATGGAGTAATTCTAAAATGTGATACTATAGGCTCACTTGAGGCTATAGTTGAGATGTTAAAACGTTCACAAGTACCAGTTGCAAAAGCAGACATTGGTCCTGTAACTCGACGTGATGTAATAGAGGCAAAAGCAATCAAAGAAAAAGATAGACACCTAGGAATTGTCTTGGCATTTAATGTCAAGGTCTTGCCTGATGCAAAAGAAGAATCAGAAACAAGTCATATCAAAATATTTGAAGACAAAGTAATCTACAGCTTGATTGACAACTATAATGCTTGGGTTGAAGAAGACTCTGCAAATGAAGAGGATGCAATGTTTGCAGAACTCACACCAATCTCCAAATTCTCATTTATGAAAGGAATGGTGTTTCGTAACAATAATCCTGCAGTATTTGGGGTTCGTGTAGATGTTGGAAATCTAAAACACAAAATTCCGTTTATGAACATGAAAGGACACAAGGTTGGATACATTCACCAGCTTCAACTAGACAAAAAGACAGTGTCTTCTGCAAAAGCTGGAGATGAGGTTGCATGTTCAGTCAAAGATGTAACCATTGGTAGACAAATCTTTGAAGAAGAGGTGTTCTACACATTTCCACCATCTCATGAAGCAAAACAAATTCTCAAAAAATTCATGCACAAGCTAAGCCCTGAGGAACTAGAAGTTTTCAACGATATAGTAAGAATTCAAAGAGAAATAGAACCAGTTTACGGTTACTAGATTAAAAAAATAAAAAGATCTTGATGTTATCCTTTATGCTTCTTCAGGAACTGGAACCTCTGGTTCTGTTGGTTCTTCTGGAACATCACAAGTTAATGCACCACTTTCGTCTGTAAATGGTTCATAGTCATCAAGATGTTTTTTTGCATGTGCGGAATTTGCTGATACAGAGATTAAACTGACAGAAGATTCATCCTCTGGAGTATCTGGATCATCCAACTCTACATGACAAATACTAATCTTTCCTGCTTTTGCTTTTTCATTTGCATTATCATTGGGTGCTGCCATTGCTGGTGCAAGAGCTCCCATTCCCAAAATAACTGCAAACATTGCAATTGCAGCGATTGTAAATGTTGTTTTCATTAAATAATCATACTGATTACTAATCATATTCTTGATGGTGTGTTATCTGAACAAATTTTACAAAATAGAGTGAGAAAAAACGAACCAAAAAGATTCTAAATGAAAAAAATGATTCTAATTGAATTCATATTCGAGTTTTGATTTGGTCAATGATTCTTTCATTTCTGAAGAACCATTTGATGCTCTTTTGTTAATTCTAGAAAGTACTCTGTTTGCAATTTCTTCTCCATGTTCTGAACGTAAATGTTTCATCATGCTGGTACGAACTCGTCCAAATCTCTGTTTATCTGATATTATAGCATCTTCACATGCGAGTTCGCTTAGTGCTTGTTTCTCCAAGCTATTTTTCCCCGACTTTTTCATCTAATATCTTACTGATGAATTCAGAAAAATACCAATAGCTGTTCAAATTGAACTACAAAAAATTGTCTTAATTGGAGTGTTTCTTGCAAATCATGTGTATTCCTGGTGCGCCTACTGCTCCCATCATTTTATCTACAATCTGACCTGACTTGAACATGATAAATGTAGGAATTGACTGTACTCCAAACCTCATAGAGATATTTTGATTGTTATCGACATTGACTCTTGCAAATTTCACCTTTGGATATTTCTTTGAGAGGCTTTCAAATACTGGATGCATTGATTTGCATGGCCCACACCATTCTGCCCAAAAGTCTACCAGTGTTGGATTTTCAGCAGATACTATTTGATCAAAATTTGATTCATTCAAATCTATAATTCCAGGCTCGATTTTGGGCTCTGGTTTTGGTTTGAGCATATCTTCCATCTTTTTTTGCATAATTTTTGCAATCTCTGGATCTTCAGACAATATGTATCAAAAATCAGTTCTACTAAAAAATCTATGTTGATTATTCACTTTCTGTTTTTATTGGAATTGCTTCAAATCTTCTTGATTTGCAAATTGGACATTGATCAATGTATTTTGTGAAACTTACTGAGGTATATGCAATTCCACAATCACCGCAAATTCTTAGATTCCTAGCTAGTTTGCCCATTATTTAGTATCAAAAAGTATTGTGATTAAAACTTAGCTTTTATTTTCTACCAGAATTGCCACCATGGTTTTACAACTGGTTTTTGCACAATAGTACACACACCTTCAATTAGTTTTGTTCCAGGACCGCAAATTCCAAACTTTTTCTCTACTGGTTTTGGCTCTTCTAGTCCTACTGCTTGGTAAATTGATTCATACTCTGAAAAGTTATCATCAAACCATTTCTTGTATGTAGCTTCATTGTTGTATCTGTCAACATAGCTTTGCGGATCTTTTGTCTCATCAACAAATGATGCTGGTATTTGTAATGGCTCTTCTAGTCCTACTGCTTGGTAAATTGATTCATACTCTGAAAAGTTATCATCAAACCATTTCTTGTATGTAGCTTCATTGTTGTATCTGTCAACATAGCTTTGCGGATCTTTTGTCTCATCAACAAATGATGCAATTCCTAATTCTTCAGGTTCTGTAGTTGGTTCAGGTTCTTCAGGTTCTGTAGTTGGTTTACTGTCAAATACATCATTTACAGTAATACTTAGTGCTTCACTATCTGAAAGACCATCTTTTTTAGCAACAACATCAAAGGTGTATGTTTTTCCTCCATCAGAACTAGATGGCGTCCATGAAAAGACACCTGTGTTTGATATGATTTTGGCACCACCAGGAGGACTGTTTGCTAAGCTAAATACCGCGTCTTTGACTGAATTATCTGTTAGTTTGACTGTAAATAACAATAATTTGCCTTCGTCTATGGTTAATTTTCCTAGTGGGCTGATTTGAATATTGGTTGATTTTGGAGTTGCAGTGAATTCATTTGATGGATCACTTGTTCCTACATCATTAATTGCTGAAACTCTGTAAGTGTACATTGAATTTATTGAAAGATTCTTGTGAGAATATGTTCTAGTTGTGCTCTCTGAATCTGCTACAAGCGTTGTATATGAACCGCCATCTTTCTTTACTTCAATTTTGTAGCCTATAATTGGAGAATTTCCATCCTCAACTGGTGCACTCCATGCGAGATTAACCTGAGATGACGAAACAATAGTTGCTGTTAGTTTGATTGGTGGTGATGGGACTGATACATCAACTGCAGTTGATGTGATTGGATCTTCTGTAGTATCAGTTGAATCATCTCGTGGTGTTGCCGAAGCTGTTGGTGATTCACTAGTCTGACCAAATCCAATCTCTGCACTTACTGCAAATGTGTATTCTTTGTCCGTTGCTAAACCTGTTACAATAAATGATGTTGTTCCAGCATTTGTATTTCCTACAGAGTCATACACTCCTGGAATTACTTCACGTTTAATTTCATATCCACTTATTGGTTGACCAAACGTTTCAGATGGTGGCAGCCAAGAAAGTTTGATTTGACTTGGAGAAATTGCAGATGCTGTCAATGCTGTGGGTGTTGTTGTGTGTTGGGGTTTTGCTGAAACAAGAGATGTTGAATCACTAGTACCTACTGAGTTTATTGAATAAACACGATAATAGTAAGTGTCATCAGAATCTAACCCATTGTGGATAAAAGATGTTGATGTACTTTCAGAGTTTTCTATTGCTGTAATGTAATCTCCTGAACCGATTCTATATTCTATTTTGTAACCTGTAATATCTGGAATGTCACTATCCATCACCGGTTCTTTCCATGTAATTATAATCGAAGTTGGTGAGACTGGTTTTGCTTTAGGACTTTCAGGCCTGTCTGGAAGTGAAACACCAGATCCTGAATCTAGACTAAATACTTGAATTCTGTCATTATCTGAATCTGCAACAAACAACAAGTCATTGATTGTATCTAGTGCTATTCCCAATGGGGTATCAAAACTACCATTTGTCGTTCCTGCAGAGCCAAACTCCTCAACAAAACAAACACCATCTACCACTTCTTCTGTACTTGATGGACAGGTAGTGCCATCAACTATCTCGAAAATTTGAATTCTGTTGTTATCCGAATCTGCAACATAAAGCAAATCATTAGAAGAATCATATGCAAGTCCTGCAGGATCATTGAATTCTCCCTCATCTGTTCCAGAGGTTCCAAATTCTTTTACAAAACAAACACCATCAACTACTTCATCTGTTCCATTAGGACATGTAGTACCTGTAACTAATTCAAAGACTACAATTCTGTCATTGCCTGAATCTGACACATACAGCATCTGTTCTGAATTATCAATTATCATATATGTTGGATTTTGAAAATCATCATTTCCATCAAATGAATCAAACTCAAACATAAAATCACCATCATCATCAAAAACAGATATTGAATCTGTGTCAATGCTAGATACTAGAATTTCATTTGTTGACTCTTGTATTACTATACCTTTGGCAGAACCTAGGTATTCATCCACTCCGCTATCTGAAGAACCAAACTTTAATTGAAATTCACCATCATCATCAAAGACTTGAACTCTTTCATTGTTTGAATCTACAACAAAAAATTGTCCCAAAGCATCACGAGCTATTGCAAGTGGATTGTTAAACTGTCCATCCCCATCATCGTTTGCTCCATCTGCATTATCATTACAATCATTAATTGATGCAATATCACAAAATGTTCCATATTCAAAATCAAAATCACCATCGTCATCAAAAACACTAATTCTGTCATTATTGCTATCGACTACATAGATTTTGTTTGCATTAACATCTAAAATTACATCTGTTGGATCATTGAATTCATCATCATCTGTACCAGTTGTTCCAAACTTGAAGGAAAATTCTGGTTCTGCATGTGCCATTTGCAGTGACACAAAGCAAAGTGTGAGTAAGAAACCAAGTAAAATTTTATTTTTCAATTCTAATTATCTCCCTAGGTTCAAATTTAATAAATCAGATAATAAATTTCACTACCCATTTGATCAATTGAGATTTACTATTTCTGAAAGATTTTTTTAGATTTTGATGTATTTTCTTGTTTTGAAAATAATTATTGCTGGTGCAGCTACATACATTCCCAAATTCATCAAAATCACACCAATTCCGTATCCTACCACTTCTGATTCTGATTCAGCATATGACATTACAGATAAAGTTGATAGCATTGGCGTTATTCCAATCTTTACCATCTCTTTGAAGACTGGGCTTTGTCTTTCCAAATCTGCAATATGTGGAGAGAATGAATAGTATAGTGAGTTAAATCCGCTCATAAATGAGGCCCCTGATTGGGTGTTCATCAACTGGTTGTCTCTGATTTCACGTAACAGCTGTACTTGTGGTGCCATCTCTGAGCCGTATGCTGCAGTAGCTATCAGACAACCTCCGCCTTGAGGTTCATCTATAATTACACAGATTCCATCAACGAGATCAGTGCCAGGTCCACATTCACCAAACTCTTCTTCTACAATTTCTTCCTCGTCTAGTCCTACTGCTTCATAAATTGTAATGTCTGGATATGTTTTATCAAACCACTCTTTGTATGTGGTTTCTTTATTGTATCTATCAACATAGTATTGAGGATCTAGATTTGGATCAACAAATGGTGCTAATTCTTTTGGCTCTTCTAGTCCTACTGCTTGGTAAATTGATTCATACTCTGAAAAGTTATCATCAAACCATTTCTTGTATGTAGCTTCATTGTTGTATCTGTCAACATAGCTTTGCGGATCTTTTGTCTCATCAACAAATGATGCTGGTATTTGTAATGGCTCTTCTAGTCCTACTGCTTGGTAAATTGATTCATACTCTGAAAAGTTATCATCAAACCATTTCTTGTATGTAGCTTCATTGTTGTATCTGTCAACATAGCTTTGCGGATCTTTTGTCTCATCAACAAATGATGCAATTCCTAATTCTTCAGGTTCTGTAGTTGGTTCAGGTTCTTTAGGAGTTTCTTCAGGTTTTGTTGGTTCTTTTACTGGTTCTTCATATGCTTTTTTCACGGTGATTGAAATTGATTCTTTATCTTCTTGACTTCCATGTGTTACTATAATATCAAAATTGTAAATTACATCTTGAATGTTCCCTTGTGATTTTGATGGAGTCCAAACAAATTTTCCGGTACTTGAATCAATTGTAGCTCCTGTCGGTGCATTCTTTAAACTGAAAACTGGATTTTCAATTGAACTATCTGTAATAGTTGCTGTAAATGTAATTGTTTTTTCTACATCAACAGTTTTGTTCGGAATTGTATTTAATTGCAAAATTGCATCTGGAACTAGAAATACTCTGTCTCCGTCATATTCTAACTTGATTGTAAAGCCATCTGATTCTTGTTGTGAGTCTACAAACCCTGTTGCATTGTAAATTCCTGCACTCTTGAAAAAGTTAGATACTGGTCTTGGTATTACTGAAAATTCCCCTTCTGCTGGGGTTGGATCAGATAACATCCCTTCAAAGTTTCCATTACCATCGCGAATTATGACAAAAATAACCTCTGTGCCGTTTTGTGTTCCGATAAATTTCATGTTTTCCTCATCTGTGTAAAAGCTCTTTTCAAGAGTCATTGAAGTCACAATAGCATAAGCTGGAGTTAACATTAGGAAAAATAATGAAAATACTGCCAAGATTCCTATTTGCGTTCTCACAATTGTGATTTTGCTACTTTGGCTTTTAAAAAATACGACTAATTTGTTCTATAGATTTGAGAATAATATTTCACCCTTCTTACAAATCAAGTAAAAATTTCATGTAAACTCCTCCATTTTGCTTTATTTCCATATCGTAAAATGTGGGTGCCTTGATTTCGACTTTGAAATTATGCCTTTTGACATCTAGTGACTCCCCAAATGCTATTGCATTAATTTTGTATTCACCGTTTTGTATAATGTCAAATTCTACTCTCTTGATTGCAAAACCTTCTGTGATTAACAGAAACGGAATCTCTTCAAGCCAACTAAACAAGAGATAACGAAGATCTTTTCCACTAGCTGTAAACTCTTTGCGTTCTTTTTCTTCTACTTTGTCTTGATCTAATGTTAGATTGATTTCTGCATCTGCAGCTACTGCAAACGCTTCTTTGAGATCCTTTGCGGTCACTTCAATAATCGCATCAGTTGCATGATCTAAAAACTTGTAACTCAATTGAAAATTTGTAATCTTTCTGATTATTAATTTAGGTGGTATTACTCTGCTTTCTCATCTAGTTCTATTATTCCAAACATGTTACCTTCAGTATCTGTACACTGGGCAAACCATCCAACTTTAAGAATTGGCATTTTGGGGATTATCAAATGTCCTCCATTTTCTGTGATTTTCTTTACGTATTTGTCTAGTGATGGAACATTAATCGTATTTGTCATGCCCATTTGTCCTGGCATTCTTTTTGACATTCCGCCATCAATTCCTGGTTGCTCTTTTCCTGTCTTTGCCATCCAATAATCTATTGGACCATCCCATTTCTCAAACTTCCAATCAAAGACATTACTGTAGAATTTTTGTGCTCTTTTTGGGTTGTCTACTGGAATATCAAAATGAGATATTCTTGGCATATTGTTTTGATTAAATTCAATTATTTAAAAATGAGTATTCAGAATTTTAAAATTAGAATACGTAAAACCATTTTCATGAAAGCCACATTTTTTGATGGTAAAAAAATGAATTATGATGAAAACTATCCTGATCCAAAACCTGGTGAAGCATTAGTCAGAGTTAACTTGGCAGGAATTTGTGGTACTGATTTGGAAATTCTATCTGGATACATGGCGTATAATGGAGTGTTAGGTCATGAATTTGTAGGAACTGTGGAGAAATCTGCAAATTCTGAATTGATTGGAAAGAGAGTTGTTGGTGAGATTAATGCTGGATGTAACAAGTGTGATTATTGTAAAAAAGGAATGGATAGACATTGTCCTAACAGAACAGTTCTTGGAATCTTAAAACGAGATGGTGCATTTGCAGAATTTCTTTCATTGCCTGAAAAGAATCTACATGTAATTCCTGATTCTATAACTGATGAACAAGCAGTATTTGTTGAACCGCTAGCTGCTGCATTTGAAATCAAAGAACAAGTCTCATTACAACCGCAATGGAGTGTCGCTGTAGTTGGTGATGGAAGACTAGCTCAGTTAATTATTAGAGTTCTAAAATTTACATGTCCAAATATTACATGCTTTGGTAGACACAAGAGCAAGCTTGAGAGTTTGATAAATCTTGGAGTCAAAATAAAAATTGACATAGAACCATCTGATGAGCAATCATTTGATTTGGTAGTAGAAGCCACTGGAAGCAATTCTGGATTTGCAGATACAATGAAACTGATAAAGCCTCGAGGAACCGTTGTGTTAAAGTCTACTATTGCATCAAGAGAGAATCTTGATTTGACACCTACTGTAGTTAATGAGATAACTTTGGTTGGATCTCGTTGTGGACTGTTCAAACCCGCAATCGATGCACTTGCTACAGGGATGATATCAGTTGACTCTATGATTGACTCTACTTTTTCTTTGGAAAAGTTTTCAGAAGCAATAGAGCATGCAAAGAAGCCCGATACACTCAAGGTATTTCTCAGACCATAATGATTATACACAAAATATGCCTGTAAATTACACGTAAGGTAATTTAGTAGGATTCTGATCCCAGAAGCAAATGGAACCTTTTGACTCTTTTCTAGTTTGGATTGCCGAGTTTTTAGGAGATCATCTCTATGAGGGAATTTTCTTGGCAGCTTTGCTTGAAACTATAATTCCGCCAATTCCTACATTAGCAGTATTTCCAACTGCTGGTTTTTTGGCATCGCAGCAAGGAATTACAATCCTTGGATTAATTCCCATGATAATTCTTGGTGCAACTGGTGCAACCATTGGAACCTCTGCAATCTACCTGATTGCACTAAAGCTTGGACGTGTTGTCTTGTTACGATATCTGAGATTTGTTAAAGTCAATGAAAAAAAACTGGAGCGAGTTGAAATTTGGTTTGAAAAATATGGAGACAAGGCAGTATTTTTGGGACGAATGGTTCCGGTAATGAGAGAAATGATTTCTATTCCAGCCGGATTGCTCAAAATGAGAATTCCAAAATTTGTATTATACACATTTGCAGGATCTTGTATTTGGTCTACTGCAACAATTTTGTCTGGATATTATTTTGGCGAGGCAATAGGATTTACCACTAACGAAATTACACAGTTGCCTTAAATATGAAAAATGCACAATTAACCATAACATCCTATTTTGTTTGGTGGATGATGACAGGAATTCTTCAATACTCCCCTAGTAGATGAAGAATTTCTGTTTTTTCTAAAAACTGCCTAATGTTTTTTGCTTTTTTTCTTCCCAAATCAATTCTTTCATCCCAAACTGCATTCTCAAAGAATTTGCAGTTGCAGGACCAAATCCTTCAAAATGATTGTTTGCCATTATCATTGCTAATGGCACATTCTGAATTTCTTTCAATCTTTTTGCCCAACTAGAAATCAATTCTGATCTGTCATTTAAAATTCTACCAAAATCTGAATCTGGAATGGAACGGTTTCCAATCAATCTAATGTATAGATAGTCTGATGTGATTGGCATTGGATTCTTTACACCTACAACCTCATTCCATACAAGGCAATGTTTGTTTTGTTTCAGATATGAAACTGCATCTTCAGAAAACCATGATTCATGTCTTCCTTCAATAGGATAAACAAAGTCATTAGGTAACATATCAAACAATTCCCCTAATCTTGGTTTTGCTTCTTCAAATGAAAGAGATGGTGGCAATTGTAAAACAAGTGCTGATACTTTATCATGAATTGGAGTAAGTGATGTTAAAAATGAAAATACTTCTGAATTTACATTCTCCAACCTCTTTTCATGTGTTATGATTAATGGAAATTTTGCTGTAAATCTAAAATGCCTTGGAGTATCTGCATTCCAACGTCTAACAATTTCTTGAGCTGGAATTTTATAAAATGTAGAATTGATTTCTGTGATCTCAAATAACTGGGAATAATATTTTAGCCATTGGGAACTTTTCAAATTCTTGGGATAAAATGTTCCAGACCATCCTTGATAACTCCATCCAGTACATCCAATTTTGATATTCACTGTTTGGTTTGAGTTGACTCTGTTTTAAATTTGAAAGCTGACTAATGCGGAATAACCTTTACACAGCCCTGCCGTATGCTCAGACCGGTAAACAATCACCATGATTCAGACAATAGGAAATTGTGTCAGCTTTCAATATTCAATATGCATTTATGAAATAAAAACACGATCCTTTATTCCACATCGTGCTAAATCATCAAAAACAAAAATAATTGGAAAATTAAAAAACAAAATAGGAACGAGGTGTTTTTGGAAAACTAGGCTTTTACCACTCTAGGATCCTTTGACCCTTTTTCCAGTCTTCCTTTTTACTATCTGCCTGCTTCCTCAAAGTTTCTCCTCTGAATTTCAGCGGGTATGATAGACCTCGTCATTTACAGTAATGCAAAATGAAATTTAAAGGATCTGTAAATATTTCTTTAAATTCATTAAGATTTAAAACTAAAACTATACAAATTTACACAATATTGAGGATCTACTTTATTATTTAATTTCACAGATTCATAATGAAGACAGAAAGTATCCGTACGCAATAACGTATTGTCGTGTTACATGTCAATGCATACCGTGCTTGGTTTGTAAAGGATCCCGCAGAAAATTTCTGTCTTCTAATTTGTTATTTTGTTAATTTCTTTGCTTTTGCAAACACAGCAGACCACTGATCCCAGGTTAATCTTCCTGTTTGAGTATTTTGTTTTGATGGATGGTATGATGTTAATATTTGAAATCCGTCATAAGTAAACAATTTGTTATGTCCAAACTTTTCTGATTTCACATTGTACAACTTACATGTTGCATCATATGCAATTTTTCCAAGACACAAAATCACTGTAATGTTTTTTAGGATTTCTTTTTCTTGTTCTAGATATCCAAAACAAGCATTCATCTCTTCTTTAGTCGGTTTGTTTTGAGGAGGTGCACATCTTACTGCTGCAGTGATGTATGCATTGTATAATATCAAACCATCATCTGCAGTTTGACTGGTTGGAATTGATGCAAAACCATGTTTGTACATTGCTTTTGCTAACCAATCTCCTGATGAATCCCCTGTAAACATTCTTCCTGTTCTGTTTCCTCCATGAGCTGCTGGTGCTAGTCCAACAATTAGTAATTTGGCTTTAATATCTCCAAAACCTGATAATGGTTTACCATAGTATTTTTCTTCCTTGAATCGTCTTACTTTGTTTTTTGCAACATCTCTAATGTACACTGATAGTCTTGGACATTTTTTGCATCTTGCAATCTTTTTGTTTAGTGTTGTAATTGATTTCATATTCAAATTAGTTTTTTCAAAACATTCAATGCAACACTGTGTTTTTCTGGAGTAATCCACAGTCTCCTGTAAATTTTGTAATCTGTTTCTAAAACTATAGCTTTTGATTTTGCAGGCCTTGTTGCATCAAAATGGAACCAGTCTCTAAAGTTATTTGATCCTGATATTCTTAATTTGCCTGAGAATAGTCCCATCTTCTTTTCAGAAACTTTTTTGATATGATATAACATTACCTCTTTTTTACCCCATGGAAGCATCCATGATTTGAAAACCAATCTATCTGGATAAATTGAAAGATGTTTGTCTGTGTATAGAGTTACCATATTTCTCACGATTTCAAATAATTATGAAAACCTGTCGGTAAAGACCACCTTGTCCAATGAAAGCTGTCCTCCTCGGGGCATTGGAGGTTGAATTTGCTTGCCTATTACCATCATCATCGAAATGATGTGATTATCTGGCAGATTGATGATTTTAGCCACTTTTTCAGGCTCAAAACCTATCATTGGATTAGAATCATATCCCATTGCTTTTCCTGTGAGCATGATTGTTTGAGCTGCAATTCCACAAGACCTCATTGCCTCATCTCTTTGCAACTGATCATTTCCCTCGTAAAATGGACCCATTGCAGATACCAAAAAGTCTTGAGCCTCTTTGGGCACATTCTTCCAATATTGTATGGGATTTTCTTTCCATGCTTTCAAGTCAGCACAAATTACTATGAGCAATGATGCATCAGTTACCTGAACTTGATCCCATGAAGCTGCACGAATTTGTTTTCTAATTTCTGGATCTTTTACTAAAACAAATCTCCAGTTTTGCATATTAAATGATGTTGGTGATAAAACAGCCAGTGACATTATTTTTTCTATTTCATCATTTGTAAGTTTATGATTAGGATCGTAGTGTTTTACAGAACGTCTTTTCTTGATGGCATCAAACGTCTCCATTTCTTTTTTAATTTAATCTTTGTATTTATTGTTTGTACTTAAATCATTTCTGAATTAATTCAGTGATTCATTTTCAATAAAACATGATTCTATATTGCCACAGCTATTCTCATAATGCATTACAATTCCATGCTCTAGTTTTGTTGATCCGATATATTTCATAATTTACCTCATAATTTTTCTACTTAACAAAATGTGTGTTCAAAAACTACATCTGTTCTGGATCCCTGTCAAGATTGATTCCGATGGATTCGGCCCACTCTGATAGTTGTTCTACAAATTCATTGTCTTCTTGTGTAAACATGATACTATGACAAGAAATTCTATAAAAGAAATTACTATACACTTATCTTTTGTTCAGAAAAAAATTTGGGAACAGAGAACTAGAAGAATTAAATGTATTGTACTCTGAATTTAGTTCCCATGGGGAAGACTAGAGATTTTGGAGAATTTGCTTGCGAATTACTTCATCAAAGGCTTGCAGATATGCAAAATCTGAATTGATTTTTTCAGTTTGCATTGTGTCTGCGGTGTTAAAGATTGGTGTTGTATCATTTGGAATTGATAAAATCTCAGATTCTACTCCTTCTAACATATCTCCAAACTCGTGAACTAGTGAACCTGCTTGGTCTTCTGGTACCAAATCAGACAATCCTAATGTCATTGCCAAAAACAATGCCATTACAATTGTCAAACCTACAGGCTTCTTGTTGACTATTCTAGTCACAAGCAAAATTTTCTGATTGTTCTATTTAAGAGGAAAGCAGAAAAGATTCATGCCTGTAGGCATGAAATACGTCAAAAATTGTCTCATTTGTAATAAAAGATCCTCTACTATACTACGATATCCTTTATATCCAAAATCCAAAAAGTAGTGCAATGAAAAGCACACAACTTCTAAGCGTTGTTTTTTCACTGATTATGTTTACTGGCGTTACTGCTGGGAACGCAGCATTTGCTGATTCAGATGAACTCGATGATCTTCTAGAAGACTTTTGTGAAATGACCCTTGATGAGCGTAGCGACATCATATCAAAATACGAACTAGATGAGTATGCAGAAAAACTTGCAATCATCTGTGATATTGAAGATGAAGATGAACGTGAGAATTCACTTGATGATGTCATTGATGCAATAGAACTAGAAACACGAGATGAAACAAACGATGATCATGATGATGTTATCGAAGATTTTGAAGACTGTGTTGAAGCTGGATACCCTATAATGGAATCATATCCTGAACAATGCATGATCGATGACGGTACAGTCTTTACAAATACAGACGATGACGATGACAGACATGAAGATGATTTTGATCTTGATGACTTGCTTGATAGATACTGTGATCTAAGTACTGACAAGAAACGTCAATTACTTGAAGATCATCCAAGACTTGCACCATTTACTGACAGACTTGCAAACTACTGTGATTTGTCTGAAGAGGAGCAAGATGCAATCGATGAACTAATCGAGGAACATGGAGACAAGATCAGAGCAGAACTAAGAGATTATGCTAAAGACTATGGTATGGACTACAAAAAAGACATGAGAATGATGCTTGACAAATATTGTGACATGACAGATGCTGAGAAAAAAGCACATGTTGCAGAACATGACAAAGCTGAAGACCATGTTGATAAAATGAATCGTTATTGTGCTCTAACTGATGAGGATTCAAGAATGAAATTCATTGAAGAACACAAAGACGAATACAAGGCCCATATGGAAGACAAAATGCATGATAAAAAAATGGTTCACATGGAATATGAGAGATACTGTCATCTAACAGATGAAGAACTTGCAGCAAGCACCTTTGATGCAGAGTTTGTCAAAAAGGCATCTGAATGGTGTGAAATGACACCTGAAGAAAAAGAAGCCTTCAAGATGGAACATCATGAAAAGATGGGAGTGCCTCATGAGTTTGATAGAATGTCTGATGTTGCAAAAGACAGAATGTCTGATGTTGCAAAAGACAGAATGTCTGATGTTGCAAAAGACAGAATGTCTGATGTAGCCAAAGATAAACTAAAAATGAAATTATCTGATAAATCTGACCGAATCAAGGCAATGATCATGGACAAACGTGACATTTCTGATGAGAGAAGTGACGAAATCAAGAAAAAATTCATTGAGAAACACGGTGACTTGACTGACAAGAAAAAGTCTGAACTCAAAATGAAGTTCAAAGAACATATCAAACACATGAAGTACAAGATCTCTGATGAGCGCAAATCTGCAATTCATGACAGATTAGCTGAGATGAAGGCCTACAAGGCAGAACTCCGCGAAAAGTCATCTGATTTGTCTGACGAGGAAAAACAAGAACTTAGAGAAGAATTCATTGAAAAGGCAAAGGACTTGCAACTTGCATGGATTACTCCACGTACACAAATTGCTGCAGGCGTTGATGCTGCAGAAGTCGAGTGCCGTGAAGGATATAGCCTTGTAATGAAAGCATCAAACGGTGTTCCAATGTGCCTTAAAGCAGATACAGCACTTAAGATGATAGATAGAGGAATTGTAGTTCCTGCTAACTAATCTTTTTCTTTTTTATTATTTTTAAAATATTTTCATGGATAAATCCTACTTGATGTTTATATTCAAAACATGAATAACGAAAAATATGTTTAACCTAAAAAAGAAAAAAGAAACCATAACCATATGGATTCCTCCTAAACCTGTTTACAAGGAAAATTAAACAAATGTTTTTCAAAAACTAGTTTTGATATATGAAGAAATACCTAAATCATAATGCTTTCTTACTAATACATTGCAATATGAAATTCTAAAAAATCCTATGGGACTAATCGAGTTCACACTAAACAAAGATGAAAAAGTAATAGCAGAAGCTGCTGCAATGGTATACATCAGAGGTAACATAACAACTGAGACCAAAATGAGAAAAGGTGGTTTTCTAAAGTCACTCAAGGCAGCAGCCTTGGGTGGTGAATCATTTTTTGTAAATGAATTCATTGCACAAGAAGACAACTGCAAACTAGGATTGACAGGAAATATGCTTGGAGATATCCAAGTTATCAACATTCAAGAGGAGTTTATTGTTCAGTCAGGTGCATTTGTTGGCTCTACTGGTGATCTAACACTAGATACCAAATGGCAGGGATTCACAAAAGGAATATTTGGAACAAATATGTTTATGCTAAAAACAATAGGAACGGGAGATATTTTTGTCAATGCATGGGGTGGTATTTTAGAGACAAAGCTAGCACCTGGAGAAAAAATGATAATTGACAACTATCAGCTCGTAGCTATGAGCTCTACTGCAAGCTACAGAGTGACAAAGCATGGAAGCTTTAAGACAACTCTGTTTGGAGGAGAAGCACTAGTTATGGAGCTTGAAGGACCAGGAACTGTGTACATTCAAACAAAAAATGTTATGGAGTTTGTACGCTCTATAATTCCGTTCTTGCCCAAAAGAAACTAGACTTAGGAATCTAGTTTTTTTAAAATCTCTTCATATTCTTTGAAATTATCTGCCTTTTCTATCTTCATAATTTGCAAGAGATTTTTAGCCTCATCAACTAATTTACCTAGTCGTCTAAGTGATTGTTCGTATTCTTTGTCTTGCTTGTTTTCCCATTTTTCTAATCTGTCTTTGAAAAAATCAATACGACCAAGCTTGTAATCAATTTCAGATACCAAAATCTTGATTGATTCAGGTTTCATTACTCTATTTTGAAAATTGTAAACTTAAGCCTATTGCAAAATTTCAATATGGGAAAAAATATGCAAGCTCAAGCCATGCCCCGAGTCGGGTATGAACATTATGTTCAGGGGTAAGGGTGAACTTGTCTATGTATGTTAGGTAACTATTTGACTTAAGGAACTTGGAAATTCTCACAAAGATCGATTTCCATTTTGGAATTTAGTAAAACTCAAGACTCACAACCAATTCCGTCCTTGTCTGAATCAAATCTATGAGGATCTGGCTGTAACACTGTGAATCTCTTTTGTGTAATATCTCCACAGTCTAAATCTGGGGGACTAGACGGAATACAAAAATCTGGATATGATGAATCACAATCACTTATTTGTTTGATAATAGATTGTGATGATTCTACAGGAACTGTTGATTCTGCAAGTTTCTCACGACATCCAAAATTTTGCGCCCAAGGATAATCTGAAAATTCACTTATATCACAATATCTTGTAGATATTTCTGCATGACCTTTATACAGCAACGCAGAGTTTAGCGACTTTCCTCCACAAAAAACATTTGCAAGCATTCTGCCATATTGATCCTCTAACTGGATATCATCCTGATCAATTGTTGCAAAAGTTCCCTCAGGACACATTCTAGCTGTAAATACAGCAGCATCTGCAAATCCCGATTCTCCTTTCTCTGGGGTATCAACTAGTGACAATCTGATTTTGTAATTTGTTGTGTGTATGGTATCTCCATCAACTATTTCTTTGATATATTCTGAAACACACTTTGCTTCTCCCTTACATCTATGTGAATCAAAAGTTTCTTTGTTTACAACTGGTTTGTTTTCTACTAACCTCTCAAATTCCTTTTCTCCCCACTCTTTGGCAGCTAATCCTGTTTTTTCTCCAGTTACTATATCTGAACCCGTCTGTGACTGATACACCAGTCCTGCAGCAATAAACAAGACAAATGGCACTACAACTAAAGCTGCAATTGATAGGGGTTTCACAGTGAATTGAGGAACAATTTACACTTAAGATTAATGTTGTTCATTTGTAAAAACCCCTCTTGAAAATTAAATAATGGTTTTTATTCATACATTGGGTATTATCAAACATGTCTGCTGAAGAATTAGATCAAAAATGTGATTTGATTTTGAAAGAACCAGAAATTCGTTTTGCCGGATTTTTAGATATGATGGGAAATCTAGTTGCCGGTTCTTTCTCAGATGGAGTTAAACCTCTAAAAGATGACAATGAACGCAAAAAAATGTTCATTGAAGCTGTATTGAGAATAAGAACTAGACAAGACTTTGATGAAAATCTTGGACCTGTAGAATATGCTGCTGCAAGAAGAAAAAATGTAGTGACCTTTACCTTTCTGTATGGCGATAGGGTTCTCTTTATTTCAGCAGAACCTAATGTGGATATTGATAAAACTGCAAGAAAAGTAATGAGTTTGCTATCCTAAATTCTCCACAAAATACTCATTGCACCATAAAATGCTATAACTGAAATTATTATTGCAATGACTCCTTTTGTTGAATCTTTCATAACTAAAATTCAAAAATCATAAATTAAAGCTTGTTGTAAATTATCAACTATGCTTTCCTACAAAGCAATGTTTGCATATTTTGCTTCCTACTCTAGTTCTTAGAAAATCAATTTTTTCACCATCTAGTCTTCCGTGCTGAATTAAATTTAGCAATTCCTCTCCATCAATTATTTCAAAATTTGTCTTACAATCACATTTAGAACACTGACAATCAATTTTTGAACCCAATGATTTTCTCAATCAAATTCAATCTTAAAAATTCTTTTTCAAATCAGGGTCTTCATATTTTTCCCAAATCTCCATTTTCAACCAACAATCATTACATGTGGTTGGCATATCATCTATCTCCTCATGTGAGATTGGAGTATTCTGATGACAAATTTTACATGTAAAATATTCTATAATTAACTCTGACATGCGTAAATTTTGCAATTATCGCTTTAAAGCATCACTATGCAATATGTACTATACTCCAAATGACTGAGATTTTTTCTCACACATTGGACAATTCAGTCCCTTTGTCTCCATTCCGCACTTTTTACAGTAAACATCAATTCCTGCAACTTCTCGTGGACTAGTTTTAGCAATTTTTACAATCAGAATGACTACTATCAAAACTCCTATTGCAATTCCAATGTATGCTAGTACCATACTAACTATACAACTTCATAGAATAAAAATCCCATTTACACCGTTAAAACATACTGGTTTGCCAAAATTTTCTTGACATCTTCAATGTATTGTCGTTTTGTACTACCTACGAATCTCCATCTAGTTTGCATCTCATCTTCTAATATCTCATATACAAGATCAATTTCTTCACCTGCATCAATTTCTCTTTTTGCAATCTCCACTAGTTCTTGCAACCGGAGTTTCTTTCTCCAAGTATGAGCACAATCGGCCATTTACTTTTTCATAGAATTATTACCTAAAAGTATCACTATACATTGGAACTAGACAGAGATATCTTTTCCTGGAATTATCTTACTAGCTTTTGGAATGTCATGAATTTCTAAACTGTTCAAATATTTCATCTTCTCAGATACCAAACTAGGATCACCCAACAGTATCAAGATTCTGTCATTGTGTCTTATTTCATACAGATTGATGTTTGAGATGGACTTTCCATTTACCAAAACTGTAATTGATTTTTCTGAATCAATACAGTTTTGAGAAGGATCAGTTTGTCCTCTTAACACAATACATTCAGATGTTATCTCCAATCCAATTGATGAGAATAACATGTCTAATGGAACATCAGTTGCATGTTTGTGAATCAGGTATTCATTATCATTTTCAAAATGAATATACTTACTTTGCAGTTGAAATCGTGGATGTGAAAAATCTATTTGATCTCCATTTATAAAAACAACAATTGCTGCATGTACATGATCACTACCAAAATGTCCTACTCCATAATGTTCGACCATTCTCTCTTCTAATGTCTTGAATGCATTGTTATCTAAAATTTCAGAATCTATCTCACTTTGATTCATAAAATAATATGCAAATATTCCAGCAGCTACTATTACAAATACAATTCCAAAAATTGCAAGTGCCTTACTTTTTGATTTTGTCTCTATTTCAGGCTCAAAATATGCAGAATTACTCTCATCCATTCTTCCTGGAAGGCTAAAATCAGAGTCCTCCTTTGGCAGAACTTTGTCAGTCAAGTTATAACCATTGTAGTTTTATCGTATAAATTCTCATGTCTGAATTTTATCTGTATTCCCCCCCACAATCTCCAATGACATCAAACAAGTCATTTGATTTTGAAGTTACATCATCAATCATTGTTGTATCTTGCTCATCTAGTTTCACATCAAAGACTTTAGAGTTATCTTCTCTGTGTTCTACAATTCCTAGTCGTGCACCAATTATTGCTCCTGCAACTTGTGGTTTATCCAGAACAAATCTTGTTGCAACATTTGCTATGCTACAGTTGTGTTTTTGTGAAATCTCGTTTAAAACATATAACAATTCTTGGAATAATTGCCATCCTCCCCATACATCTATCATGTTCTTGTATTTTTGAAGACTAGATGTGCTCAAACCTCCCCTGTGAGGCTCGTCTGCTCCCAGATATTTCTCTGAAAAGAATCCTCCAAGTAAAGTTCCATAGGATAGAATTTTGATTTCGTGTTTTGCAAAAAATGGTGCCATTAACTTGTCTGGTCTTTGATCTAGTATGGAATACTGAACTTGATTTGATACTATGTTGTATCCATGCTCTTTCATTATTTTGACTCGCTCTGTATCAAAGTTTGTTAATCCAAGATGTTTGATTTTGTTTTCTTTTTGTAGTTTTGATAATACTTCTAGTGCATCAAGATAACTAGAATCATTGTAATCCCACCAATGAAACTGGAGCAAGTCAATACAATCTATATTCATCTTTTGTAGTGATTGATCAATATGGTAAGTTACAATACTGTTGCTCATTGGACCTGGATTTGGAACAAACTTTGTTAGCGCCTGAAATTTTTTCTCTGGATTAATTTTTTTCCTAAATTCTCCGATTAATGATTCTGCAGGCCCGTAAATATCTGCCAAATCCCATGTGGTAAATCCTGCATCTTGATACTTTTCCATATCTAAAATTGCCGCATCCGTTTCTATCTGACCATGGCCTCCTGCTACCTGCCACATTCCATTTAGGATTCTACAAATCTCCAAGTCGTCTGCAAGAAGAACCTTATCCATGCTCTAGTATTGTCATGACTCCTAAAACATGTTTTTACAATAATCTTAAATTCTCAATTCTTATAGAAAAATTATGGCTCAAAACAATGATAATGACATATTTGAAGAAATAAACAAAAAATATTTCACAGAACTGGAACATTCTGTTCCACATATTCAACAAACACTGTTTGATTTACAAAATGAATGTTACAAGTCTTGGAGACATGCAGTTGATGCAAACACATCACTGTACAAGGAATTTTTAGCAGATTCGGGTTATGAAATTCCAAAGGCTGCACAAGATATTCTAACTACGATGGGAGATGAGGCTACAAAATATCGAAATATCTGCAACAAGATTGCAATATCTAACATTGAAACTACAAAGAATGCTGCCAAAACATGGAATGATAATGCAGATGCATTTGTAGATTTGAATAGAAAAATTATGCATTACTGGCTCTCCGCGTTTTCTCAAAAAAGAAAATAATCCTCACCATTCCACCAATTATTTCCATTCATTACAGAAATATCTAAATCAGAATCAATTGAGAACTAATTATCTTGGAATTGCCACGTGGAATGAAAGACTTTGAGGACGAAGAAAACGCAAACATTGAACACATTAGATCTCATTTTAAGAAAATTTCAAATTTGTATGGATTTTCATTCATGGACCCATCCCCCATTGAATTATTATCAACGCTAGAGACAAAATCAGGCCCAGGAATTCGTGATGAGATTTACTATTTCAGAGACAAAGGAGATAGAGAGGTAGCATTACGATTTGATTTTACAATGGGTCTGACAAGATATGCAGCATCCCAAAAATCAATGAAGCTTCCAGCAAAAATTTCAGCATTTGGTGGAGTATTCAGATATGATGAACCACAAAAGGGAAGATATAGATATTTTCACCAGTGGGATATCGAGATTTATGGCAAAGCCAGCCTTGAATCAGAAGCTGAAGTAATTGAAATTACATCAAGATTGTTTGATTCCCTATTACTCAAAGATATCACAATTGATGTCAATCACAGAAATCTAGTAGAGTCTTACATTAACAAAACATTTGATTCAAAAGAACCGGAACTTGTTGCAGATATTTTGCGTGCAGTTGACAAAATTGCAAAAAAATCCAAAGAACAGATTCTGACTGAATTCCAAGAGAAAGGATATGAAACTGCAAAACTAGAAAAGATTCTAGAGTTTTCACAAATCAAAGGAACTATTTCAGAAGTGGAAAAAGCTTTTGATACAACACAACTAGAATCATGGAGTGAACTAAAAGGATTAATTGATTCACTAGAAAACAGAGGAGTTTCTAATGTCAGAATTAATTTTGGTATAGTTAGAGGATTAGATTACTATTCCGGAATTGTCTTTGAAGTCTTTGACAAGAATTCAAAATTAGGTGCATTAGCTGGTGGAGGAAGATATGATACACTAACCAAAGCTTTCAACAGAGAAGATATTGGTGCAACAGGAGTTGCAGGAGGTGTTGAAAGAATTATTTTAACCATGCAAGAACAAAAAATAATTCCAGAATCTTCCCAAAGTAGAGTTGCAGTTTTATACATCAATGATGAGATGCAAAAAGTTGCTCATTCTATTGCATCATTACTCAGATTAAACAACATTCCAACTGATATTGATTTGGCAGGACGTAATATGAAAAAACAAATGGACATTGCAAATAATGCAAAGATTGCAATCATTGTAGGACCACAAGAGTTAGAAAACGGAAATGTAGTTCTCAAAGATATGGTAAATGGAACTGAAGGAACTATTTCTCTAGAAAAATTAACTGAGGATCCAAAATCTATTCTTAATTTAGAAATGCTCTAGTGAGCATCATAATTTCAGGACCGCTGGTCAATGAACCTACAACCACACAGTGATTGTTGACCAATATGCCTGATGAGACATAGGGAATACCATTGTTAATTGAACTCTGTTCAATTTTTGTGCCTAACATATTGGCTATGGTCTTCATGTCTTCTTCATCAGCTTCTGGATGAATGGCCGAACCAGAATTGTTTGCCACCAAGACAACTCCTGTCTGATTGAATCCTGCAATTTTTTTCTGTAATACCTCAACTCCCAAAACATCTGAAATATTTTGACAGTCCTGTTTTGATAACCATGGTGATACTACTGCCCCTTTGTCATTTGCACAGATTAAGTTTCCAAGTGCATTAAATTTAGTATCTAAAACTCCAACTTCTAAATTAGTTTCAGCTTTGAGAAAATCATATTCATTTTGATATGCAGTATTTGGAAGTAAGATTCCTTTATTGTTCATGACAGACAAAGCTCCAATCAGTCTAGTATTTGCAACTGCAGTATTGTAAATTTCAATATCTAGATATTTTGCAAGTTTATCCGATTTGGTTTTAGCAAATCCCATTGGGACTAAACCAATACTGTCGTTTACTGAAATGTATACTCCAAGGTTCGGTCCACGATACACATCATACTTGATAATATCCATATCCAGAGAATTAACACTTGATCGTTATGAACGTAAGGAAATTTTTTGTTCCTAATTTGATCGGCTATTCACTTGTATGTACAAGATACAGCTATCTAGCTTTAAATAATAACTCCAAGAAAATGCAATCATGCCAATAGCAGAAAATTTCCCAGAAGGCCTAAAGCCCCTAGGAAAAATTAGCCTCGATGATGGAAATTTCCATATCATGTGGGGTCCAGGTAAAACCAAAAACACTGATGGTTCTCAAGCTGAAGTGTTAGCAGATGCAGATGTTGTTGCAGCATATGCAGCAAGAGGAGAAGAACAAGTTCCTCTTGGTGTTAGTGGAACAATGGTTGCAGTCGATTGGGATTCTTGTGTTGCAGATGGTGCTTGCATTGAAGCTTGTCCTGTACAAGTTTTCCAATGGTACCGAACAGAAAAAGATATTCCAGCAAAAGATGTTGTTGGTCAAACTTTCAATGGAACTGGTAGTGACGTAAAAGATGAACGTAAAGATCTTACAGATAAAGCAGACCCAATCAGAGAACATGATTGTATCTGGTGTATGGCATGTGTTTCAGTTTGTCCGCCAGCAGCAATCAAAGTTGATCAATCAAATGTTGAAAAACACGAAAGTGCTGCAAAAACTCTCTAAGTTTTACAGATCTTATCTAAAAATTTTCAATTTTTCTATTTCTTTTTAAGTTTAGTCCCAACTAATTTTGTCTAGATTTAAATAATATTTCTGAATATTATCACTATGGCAGAATTACAAATACCAGAAGACTTTTGTCACAACGATGTAAAACCAACAGGAAAAACAAGCCATGCAGATGGTGAAAATTTCCACTGGATTTGGGGTGAAGGAAGAACTGATGGTGCAGCATTCTCAAACGAAGATGTAAAAGCAGCCTATGAAGCAAGAGGAGAAAAACAAGTTCCTCTTGGAATTCACGGTACTACTGTTGCAGTCGATTGGGATTCCTGTGTAGCCGCTGGTTCATGCATGAGTGTATGTCCAGTCCAAACATTCCAATGGTACAGAACCGAAAAAGATATTCCAGCAGAAAAATGCTTAGGAGAAACTTTTGAAGGAACTGGCTTGACAGAACAAGACGAGAGATTAGATTATACAGACAAATCACAACCAATCAGAGAACACGATTGTACAGTTTGTATGGCTTGTCAAGAAATTTGTCCTGAAGGAGCTATTCGAATCGAATCAGCTAACCAAGAATGGCACGAGAAAGCAGCCGGAACCTATGTCCTTATGTCATCTGGTTCTGAAAACCCACACGCACACGATTAAAAAGAATTTTTTTCTTTTTTCTTATTTTTCTAAATTACCTCAACAGATTTTAACCGCTTTTATCCAAGATTTTTTGCAGAGGTCGCCTAGCTCGGTAGGGCGCGGGCCTTGAGAGCCTGTGTGCGCAAGCATACGGGGGTTCAAATCCCTCTCTCTGCGTTTTTAATTTTCTATCTTGGCTAGTTCTGCTAGCATTGCAGATAACTGAATTTCAGAATTTGCTCCAACTAGAACTCTATAATCATACTTTGCAATAATCTCTAAAATATCAGCAAGCTTGTCATGTTTTGATTTGAATACTGCAGAATTTAGATATTTTAGAAAATCAGATTCAGACATTCCATAGACTTTGATTAACTCTATCATTTTTTCTCTGGCATCTGCAACTTTTCCAGATAGTGCAATTTTTAGAACTTCATCGACGTCGCTTGTTTTGGTCAGTCCTGCCGATGATTTTACATTCTCCTCTGTTATTGCACCAAGACTTGCCGTTGCTTGAAGTAGATTGATTGCATGTCTCAAATCTCCCTCTGAATAATCATAAATGGCCTTGAGGCCTTTTTTGTCCGTCTTTACTTTCTCTTTTTTGGCAATCTCTTCAAGTCTTTCAATTACGTCTTCTGCAGGAATTGATGTAAATTTGAAGGTGGCACATCTACTCTGAATTGGATCGATAATTTTTGAAATATTGTTAGCAATGAAAATAAATCTGCATATTTTAGCAGTATCTTCTATAATTCGCCTTAATGCTGTCTGGGCGTCTGCAGTCATCTCATCAGCTTCATCTAAAATGATAATTTTGAAAGGGACATCTGCCATTCCTGCAAATCTGGAGAATTTTTTCACTTTTTCTCTGACCATTCCAATTCCTCTCTCATCTGATGCGTTTAGCTCAAGTGTGTAGTCTTTGGCATAGTCTCCCAAAATTTGTCTTGCAATACACAGTGCAGCTGTAGTCTTTCCTACTCCTGCAGAACCTGAAAACATCAAGTGTGGCATGTCTGTAGGGTCTTTGATTAGAGCTTCCAAACTTCCGATAATCTCGGTTTGGTTTACAACTTCAGAAAGTTTCATGGGTCTGTACTTTTCAACCCACATTCCTGTTGCAGTCATGAATTTCAAAGACTAAATCCCATTAATAAATCCGAATTGGTTATTGTAATATCCTGTACATTAAAATCAAAATCTTACATAATCAAGCGCGATCAGCCTGCAATTAATTAGGATCAATTGATCTCACTAAATTGTTAACAGAATTGATCGATCCCTTACTTGAGGGTCAAAATCAGAAAAAGTGATCTCAAATGGAAATTGATAAAGTAGAAAAAGTACATTCGATTGGATATCGCCTAAAGGATGCTAAGGTTACAATAAATCAAGATTTCAAGTATAATGTAGCAGGCATGAAGATTGAGGGAAATCAAGGTGATACAAACAACATGCCGCAGTGGGTTGGAAAGATTCTATCTGAAAATAAAATTGGAACTCTGGATTCTCCAGATATGATTACACAACTAAAACAAGCCTTGTCAAAAGAAAAGATGGTTGGTGAATATCAAATCTCTACACTCGATCCACATTTCTACATTAGACTAAAAGAATCAATGACTGAACTAAACAGAGATGATTTTGATAAAGTTGAAAGCATGATGCTAGAACTATTCCGAATGCGAAGAGGCAAACTAGTAAAGATTGCAGATTCCATCAAACTAAATTCTGAATTATACAACAAACTAACTGTTGAAGAAAGTATTTTCTACAAAACAATTCATGATAACAGTGTAGAGTTTGAAAAACAGATAAGAGGAGAGAGAAATGAGCACAGCACAAGCTAGTACATTTACAGACTCTGCATTATCAGACAAAGTAAAAGAATTCCTAACTAGATTCAAAGACAGAAATGGCAACTACAAGTATGTAGATGCAATTGATGAGATGATGCCAAAGAATGCAAAATACATTATCGTAGATTACAATGATTTGGTAATAGAGCCACAAATAGAGAAAATTTTTTCTGTAAATCCTGATAGAATATTTGATGCCTTTGCAAGAGCAATTAAAGAAGCTCTACAAACAAGATTTCCTGAATATGCAGAAAAAATCAAAGATGAAGTTCGTGTAAGACTCATCAATTTTCCATTAGAGCGAAGTCTAAGACAGATCAATGCAGAAACCATTGGAAAAATTACAAGTGTTTCTGGAATGGTGGTCCGCGCATCTGAAGTAAAACCTCTTGCAAAAGAACTAGTCTTTGTGTGTCCTGATGACCATCCAACTAAAGTGATTCAGCTTAAAGGAATGGATGTAAAAATCCCAATAGTTTGTGATAATCCATCATGCAAACATAGAGATTTTGAGTTAAAGCCAGAGGCTAGCAAGTTTATTGATTTTCAAATACTCAGACTACAGGAACTTCCTGAGGATTTACCTCCTGGACAACTACCTCACTATATCGATGTGACTACCAGACAGGATTTGGTAGATAATTCAAGGCCTGGAGATAGAATTATCCTTACAGGAGTAGTTAGAGTAGAACAAGAATCAGTTACAGGAATTCAGAGAGGACACAGTGGATTATACCGATTAAGAATTGAAGGAAACAATATTGAATTTTTGACTGGACGTGGTTCAAAAACTGACAGGAAGATTGGTAGAGAAGAAATTTCACCTGAAGAAGAGAAATTGATCAAATCCCTTGGTCAAAGCTCTGATGTTTATCAAAGGTTGATTGATTCATTTGCCCCACATATACAAGGACAAGAATTAATCAAAGAAGCAATTCTGTTATTGATTGTCGGTTCAAACCAAAGATTACTTGGAGATGGAAGTAAAATTAGGGGAGACATTAATGTATTTCTTGTAGGAGATCCCGGTACTGCAAAATCTGAAATGCTAAAGTTCTGTGCAAGAATTGCACCAAGAGGTCTGTATACTTCTGGTAGAGGCTCAACAGCTGCTGGTCTTACTGCCGCAGTAGTTAGAGACAAAACAGGAATTATGATGTTAGAAGCTGGTGCTGTTGTTTTAGGTGATCAAGGTCTTGTAAGTATAGATGAATTTGACAAGATGAAACCTGAGGATAGAAGTGCATTGCACGAAGTTATGGAACAACAGTCTGCAAGTATTGCAAAGGGTGGTATTGTAGCTACATTGAATGCAAGAACATCAATTTTAGCTGCTGCAAACCCCATGTATGGTAAGTATGATCCTTTCAAAAACATTACAGAAAATGTAAACTTGCCAATACCATTGCTTACCAGATTCGACTTGATATTTGTTGTAAGAGATATTCCAACTAAAGAAAGAGATATGCAAATTGCAAAGCATATCATTAGAAGAAATACCTCACAGGGTACAGACAAAAAATCTGTTATTGAAGTTGATCTGCTAACAAAATATCTTGCATATGCAAAACGTGGCACCCCTGAACTAACAAAGGAAGCTGAAGAAAAAATCCTAGACTATTATTTACAGATGAGAAATGTAGAATCTGAAGAAATGATCACAGTAACTCCTAGACAACTAGAAGGAATTGTCAGATTATCTACTGCTAGAGCAAGACTTCTCATGAAAGACAAGGTAGAAGAAGAGGATGCTGAACGTGCAATCTTCCTTATTCAAAGTATGTTGCAAGATGCAGGTGTAGATGTCAATACTGGTAAGGTAGATCTTGGTGTATTACAAGGAAAACCAAGAAGTGAAGTTTCAAAGATGCAATTGTTTATGGATATTCTCAAAGGTCTTGAAGGTGACAATAAAGTTCCAGTTGATGAGAAAACATTTGTAAAAGAATTAGAAAAGAGTGAAAAATTCACAGAAGAAGAGGCAAGAAACTATATCAGAAGAATGCTCAGGGAAGCATCTATTTATGAATCAAAACCCGGTCACTATAACCGAGTATGAATATAGATAAACTAAAACTTCCAGAAACTGCAATTGAATTTTTAAAATCTCAAGGTTTTACAAAATTATATCCTCCTCAAGCAGACAGTGTAAAATCTGGCTTGTTAGACGGCAAAAGCATTTTGGTTTCTGCTCCCACTGCAAGTGGAAAAACTTTGATTGCAATGCTTGCAATGTTGAGTTATATCTCAAAAAACAAGGGCAAGATAATTTATCTCAGCCCATTACGTGCACTGGCAGCTGAAAAATTTACAGAGTTTAAAAAATTAGAAAAAGTTACTTTGGGAAACAAAGTAAAGGTTACAATATCTACTGGTGATTTTGAAAATATTGAAAAAAATTTAGAGAAAAGTAATGTGTTAATTCTAACAAATGAAAAGATGGATTCTATTATTCGACATGGTGCAGAATGGGTTGATGACATAGGCCTTGTAATCTCTGATGAAGTACATTTGATTGGAGATGAGAGCAGGGGCCCAACACTTGAAATGATTCTTACACAACTAAAACTATTGGAGACAAAACCTCAGATTGTAGGTCTTAGTGCAACTATCACAAATTCTGATGAACTTGCAGATTGGCTTGAATGCACATTAGTAGAAAATAACTGGAGACCAGTTCCACTTTCTGAAGGAGTATGTGATGAAGGTCTAGTAACCATGAGTGATGGAGATACTTTTGAAGTCAAACGTAGTTTGATGGGAACTCCGATAGATTTAGGCGTACAATCAGTAAAAGATGGAGGCCAATCTCTAGTATTTGCCGAGACTAGAACCCGCTCAAAGTCTCTTGCAACAAAAGCAGCAGAGACAATTTCTCAAATTCTAGAAAAAAAAGAAATTTCTGATCTAGAAAAGACTTCGAAAAAATTACTATCTGAAAATGAACATACTGAATTGGTCAAAACTTTAGCAACTCTTGTAAAGAAAGGAGTTGCATTTCACCATGCAGGACTAAATCAAAAATGTAGAGAAACAATAGAGACAGAATTTCGTAAAGGCACAATCAAACTGTTATCATCAACCCCTACACTAGCTGCAGGTGTTAATCTTCCTGCAAGACGAGTTGTTATTTCAAATGTAAATAGATATAATGCTAAAGTTGGTGCAAACAGACCAATTAGTATTTTGGAATACAAACAACTTTCTGGAAGAGCTGGCAGACCACAGTATGATGATTTTGGTGAATCAATTATTGTTGGTAATGGAAATACTGAGGATCTAATAGAGTATTACATTAATGGAGAACCTGAGCCCATTGAATCAAAAATTACTGATGACAAATCTTTACGAACACATATTCTTAGTGTTATAGTTACACATCCTGGAATTAAAAAAGAAGAGATTTTAGAATTCTTTTTGCAAACCTTGGGTGGATTACAATCAAGAAAACCTACAATAAAATTTGCAATAGACATATCTTTACGTTTTCTTTCAAGTAAGTTTCTCATAATCAAAAAAGGTGAGAGATATGCAGCAACTGAATTTGGAAAAAAGACATCAATGCTTTACATTGATCCATTAACTGCAACCTACTTTAGAGATTCAATTGAAAACGTATCTGAAGAAGGAAAACACACTTTTGGATTTTTACATCTTATAACAAATTGTGAAGAATTTTTTCCAAAATTCTCCTTACGACAAAAAGATTATGAGACTGCAAGTCTGATGATAGAGAATCATTCATCCCAACTACTAGAGCCAATATCTGAATATGATTGCTCAAGAAGTCTCTTGGCCTTACAATCATGGATTACAGAATCTACAGAATTATCTCTCTCCGATAGCCTCGGAATAGAGTCCGGAGATATGCATAGGATGACCGAAAACGCCAATTGGTTATCTTATTGTCTAAGAGAAATTTCAAAGCATGTTGAAAGAGCAGATTTGCTTGAAGAACTAGGTGATTTGAGAAATAGAGTGGTTTATGGAATAAGAGAGGAATTGTTAGACTTGGTGAGGGTTAAAGGAATTGGTAGGGTTAGAGCCAGAATTCTCTTCAAACATGGAATAAAGAATCTAGATGATCTGAGGAAAATTCCAGTGAATAAATTGGCAGAAATTGATAAAATTGGTTCAACCATTGCGGATAACATAAAGGAAGAGTTACGAAGGGTAAGATAGTTTGCTTGATTTACTAATTCCTGCAATTATTTCATGCATTGTAGCATTTGTTATAGTGTATGCTATGACACCGCCTTTAATCAAAATTTTAGAAAAAAGAAATTTTGCGGTAAAGGATATGAACAAAAAAGAAGATGTGATGGTAGTAAGACCTGGAGGTCCTGCATTAATTGTAGGAATTATTGCATCTGAAATTGTTCTTTATGCATTTTTACAAATGAATGAAATAATTGCAATTGTAATCACAACCTCTGCAGCATTTCTAATTGGATATGTTGATGATAGAAAAGTGATGGGTGGATGGTTTAAACCAGTTGCATTAGCAGTAGCTGCAATCCCAATTATAGCACTAGGTGCATATGATAGCACTCTTGCTTTTCCTTTGTTTGGAACGGTACAAATTCCGGCACTCTATCTTGTACTGATAATTTTTATGATTCCAATTACTGGAAATACAATCAACTCTATTGATGTTCTTAATGGAGTTGCTAGTGGATTTATGGTGATTGCCAGCTTTTCATTATCAATTTGTTTGTTTATTGTACAAAATTATGAGATTGCAATAATCAGCTTACCTCTTGGATTTGTTTCGTTGGCTTTTTACAAATATCACAAGGTTCCAAGCAAAATTTTTCCTGGAGATTCTGGAGCACTAACTTTGGGTGCGATGTATGGTGCTATTGCAATTGTTGGAGGAGTTGAAATAATTGCTGCAGTTGCTCTTTTGCCTGCAGTAATCAACTCATTTTTGTTCCTCTCAAGCGTAAAACGAATTGTAGAACATAGACAAATCAAGGGAAAACCAGTAGAACATACTGAAGATTTTAGATTAAAGGCAACTGATGATAAACAAGCACCTGTAACATTGGTGAGATTGATTCTTGCAGGAGGACCAATGTCTGAAAAACAAGTAGGATTTGCAATTTTCAAATTGGCAATATTTTCAGGAGTTTTGGCAGTAATTACTGCATTTATGATGGGAGTATCATTATGAAATCTGGTCTATTTGGATTTTTGTTTGGAATGTGGATACTAATTATTATTGGAGGTGGGATTGTGGTTACACTTCTGGGACCAATATCTATTTCTGGATTTGGTGAGTTAAATTGGTTTATTGCATCTGTGATTAAAGCAATAATTGCTCTAGTTCTTGTTGTAATATGGATTTTAATTTTGTCAAAACTAAAGAATTGGATTTTCAAAAAAGAAATTAAACTCTAACTTTCTAACCACTGTCTTTGCTTTTTGTCATATTCTTCTCTTGTATATCTGATTGAAGCTGGAGATCCCATCACAACAGAATTTTCTGGAACATCTCTTGTTACAATTGCACCCATTGCAACAACACTATTTTTTCCTACCGTCACACCTGCTTTGATTACTGCACGTGCACCAATTATTGCATTATCACCAATGTTAACTCCAATCATTTTATCACACATTGGATAAGGATCATTTGTTAATACTGCAGCAGGTCCAATGAATGCATTCTTTCCAATTCTGGATAATGGTGGAATGTATGCTTGACCTTCAATCTTTGTATTTTCTCCAATTTTTACATCATAATCAATATGTACAAGAGAACCAATCTTAACATTATCTCCAATCTCTACATTATCTCCAACATATGAAAAATGCCAAATTTGGACATTATTGCCAATCTTTGCTTTCTCTGAAATAAAATTAGTTACCATTTCTTACAAGTGCCATGGGTTTGCCTTTGTAATAATTTTTTCAGGCAATTTATCCTTGTAGTTTTTTAGAAATTCCATTTCTTGCTTTTTATCACGTAATTCATCAGGAAGCATTATTGGAATTTCTTCTATAATTGGGTAAAATCGAGAGCATTTTGGACAAAAAATTGCACCTTCTGAAACCACGTTATCTTTCTCCTTTATCCCAAATAATTCCAAAGGATGATTTTTGTCAATTGGACATGCCAATATATCCATCATTGTTTTATTCATTTTAGATCCAGATAGATGGGAATTCCCTTTTGACTAGATAAAAGTGCTGCCTCGGCAATTTTTGTTACATTTACTGCCTCTTGTGATTTAACAATGTGTTCATTCTTGCCTTCAATTGCACCAAGAAAACTTTGAATTTCACGTAATAGTGGCTCTTGTTTCTCATTTTGAATTGTTTCTGAATCTTCATCTTTTTCTACAATAATTTCTTGAGTAATAAAATCAGATGAAATTATTGCATCGGTACATACTGCACTGAATTTTCTCAATTTTTTTGGTGTAATCCAATTTGATGAAATTATTGCAACTTTATCATTTTTGTATCCAAGCATTATGCTTGTAAAATCCTCATGTTCGTGTTTTATTTTTCCTGCTCTTGCAAAAACAACTTGTGGCATATCATCAAACAACCAATTTGCAGTATCAATATCATGCACTGATGTATCATAAATAATTCCCACATCTTTGATGTGAAGTGGCATTCTGTTTTCTCTGTGAAATTCAAGCATTACTAGATCTCCATATTTTTTTTCTTTGACCATTTTTTTTACCACATCTACTGCCGGATTAAATCTCTCAATATATCCACAGGTAAGAATTACTTTGTTTTTTTCTGCTAGTTTTACAAGAGTTTGTCCATCTTCTGATTTATAGGTCATTGGCTTTTCAACAAATACGTGCTTTTTTGCATGTAGCAACTTTTTTGCAATTTCAGTATGAGTTGATGTAGGAGTCACAACAAATGCTCCGTCAAATTCTTCGGTCTTTAATAATTCATCTAGTGATTCATAATGATTTACTGAATATTTTTCTCCATATTCCTTACTTTTTTGAGAGTCTGCATCACAGACAGCGACTAAAACCCCTAATTGTGATAGAATTCTAGTATGGTTCTTTCCCCATCCTCCGGTTCCGATCTGAACAATTTTCATCTAGTAAACCTCAGTTAACCAATGAGAATAATCTTCATTTTTGTCCATTACTATCTCTGTATACTCTGCCATCATCTTTTTTGTAATGTCTCCTGGTTTCCCATTTCCAATTCGTTTTGAATCCATTTTGATGATTGGTGTAATCTCAGCTGCTGTACCTGTAAGGAATATTTCCTCAGATATGATTAATTCACTTCTTGTAATGTCCCTTTCAATTACATCAAGATCTAAATCTTTTCCAATCTTGAGAATGGCATCACGTGTAATACCTTCTAATGCTGATGATGCAAGTGATGGTGTAATTAATTGACCATTTCTTACAATGAATATATTTTCACCCGGTGCTTCACTAACATTTCCATTATGATCAAGTAAGATTGCTTCATCCACACCGTTTCGTTTTGCTTCTTGTGTAGCTATAATGGAATTCAGATAATTTCCTCCCATTTTTGCTTGAGGTGGAGTTGACATGTCTGAGAATTTTCTCCATGATACAATTCCTGCTGTTATTCCGTTTTTGTTAAACAAATCACCAAATGGGAATGTAAAGATGGCAACATTTGTTGGAGCATTGTTTGTTACATGAAGATTGATTCCATAATCGCCTACAAAATAAAATGGTCTAATGTAACAGGATTTTTTTATTTTATTTTTTTTACAAATTCCAATTATGGCATTTGTAATTTCTTTATCAGAAAAATTAAGTGATATATCATAAAATTGACCAGATCTTCTAAATCGTTTTACATGTTCATCTAATCTAAACACATTAAGATTTTTTCCATTCCAATATGCTCTAATCCCTTCAAAGATTGATGTTCCATAATGAATTGCATGTGTTGTTATTGGAACCTGTGCTTTTTCTGTAGGTACATACTTTCCATCAAACCAAACATACTTTGATAAAGGAAGTTTCATAGGACAGCTTTATCAGATGTGTATTAATCTATTTTGAATAGCCTTCTTTAGGAAATTTCATTCCTACAATTCTTGTGGTTTGATCTTCTTCATTTGCATATTTTTCGACCGTTTTCCATTCGTCTTCAATAATTTTTACTATGTTTTCTGGAACATCTTTTTTCCAATCTGATTTTTTACCTAGTACTGCATCATACAACTTTTCTTTTACAGACGTTGCTGAAAGTGTTTTTCTCTCACCAATCTTTGGTTTTAGTCTATACATTTTCAGCATATATCCTTCTGCTTTATCCCCTGTATACGAAAAATATTCACCTTCAACTCCATCGAGAATTTGTTTTCTTAGCTTCCAGGATTTCCTTCTTACTAGTGGTGGAAGATATTTTTTGAATGGTGCTTTGAAAGCATAATCATCCGTAATTTTGATTGAATTTCCAAAAATTGCTTCCAGCATTTTCTTTCTTGTTTTAAAATTAAATGGAAAACTTTTACTGTTAATTTCTCGATCTTCGTCTTTAAACACAACAGGCATCACTTTGACAATGTCTGCTTGTTTTTTTAATTCTGAAATTATCTCAACATGTGCATTTGTGACTGGATTTAGATGTGCAAGATATAGTGCTGTAATCAATTACATCACGTAAATAATTCTCATATTTCAATGATTGATTTTTTTAAAATTCTATCCGTACGATTCGTATTTGACTTCAAAGCTTCCGTCTTCGCGTTTGTTATGTTCAGTAACAAATCCTTTTGGATTCAAAAAGTCCATTACCCCGTCGATGGTACCTTGCCATCCACAAACATAGAAGATTGTGTTCTCTTTAGTAATTTTATCTTCAATTAATTCTTCTAATGGAGAAAGTCCGCTTTCTCTTGGTCTTAGGAATGTTTCAACTCTTCCAACTTGTCCTGCCCAAGATCTGTTAAACCATTCTTGTGGTCTACTAATAGCAGCTCTGTATCTGAAATTCCAGACATCTTTGCCTTTAGCAATACTCTCATTTTCAAGACCAGTTAACAAATCTTTATAGCTTAATTCATCAACATAACTTGCACCATGTAAGACAACAATCTCTCGTTTGTCTCCTGAATCATGTAGATGCTGTGCAAAACTTACGAATGGTGCTAATCCTGTTCCGCCACCAATACAAACAATTCTCCTGTTGTCTTTTTCACCGTTTGTCAATTCTTCATTAATCAATAATGCTCTACCAGTTGGTTTCAACCATAAAATTTCATCTCCTTCTTTTACGTTGAAGATTTGTGTAGTTAATCTTCCCGGAAGTGGTTTTCTTACCCATCTGATAACTAATTCAATGTAATCTCTATTTTCTGGATGTGATGCAATTGAATATGCTCGTCTAACAATTTTTCCATTTTCTACAGGATTTGGTAATCCTAATGTAATGAATTGTCCTGCTTTGTATTCTGGTACAGGACCGTCTTTTGGAACAAGTCTGATAATTACAAGATCTTCTTTCAACAATTGTACATATGTGACAGTTGCTTTGTTATCTACGACCATAACGATTGAATCAGCATTTGCAAGGTTAAATATATTGTGTTAATTTCATAACGGGATTATCTTATTGACCGCTAAACGTTAATAACCAATTTGAAAACCGTATTTCAATCAGATTTCTGATTAATGGGCCGGTCGTCTAGTCCGGTAGGATAGGTGCATGGCATGCATCGGATCGAGGGTTCAAATCCCTTCCGGTCCACTTATTTTTTTAATTAAAGAAACCATTTTTTCTAATTCAGAATCTTTTTCTGTTAAAATCTCATTAATTTTTTCTTCAGAAATTGAAATTTTTAAATCAATAATTGCTTGTAATGCACTTTTTTTTACTTCTAAATTAGAATCTGCTAATCCTTCCAGAAATATTTCTCTAGCTTCTCTAGCTTTGAGATGTCCTAATGCTCCTAGTGCACATGATCTTACCATAGAGCGTTCATCATTTACAAGTTTGATTATTTCAGGAATTGCTTCAGTTTCATTTCTGTTTGCTAAAACTAATGATGCAAATCCTCTGATGTTTTTATTTGCAGTTTTTAAACTATCAATTAAAAAATTTGAAATTTTGTTTTTGTTTAATATTAGAGAACTAAATGCCTCCCCTCTTACTTTGATATCATCATCATCTAACTGAGAGATAATTTTTCCCAAAATTTCTGGATTGTTTACATTATCCAAAGTCTCTAAAATTTTGATTTTTTCTTTACTACTTCCATTTTCTAAAACTTTTGAAATATTTTCCAAGTTATGACTAAATTCCTTGTTTCTAGTTAATAATGGTTCAAATTTTTCAAAAATTTTTCATTTAATTCGAAAATATACTTTTAGCTTTAAATTATCCTTAAATACCAATTTTTGCATGTCAAGTGAAACTCGAGACACCGTATTCATTGGTAAGAAACCATTGATGGCATATGTTACATCAACGCTAATTCAATTGGCAAACTTACCTTCCGTCAACATCAAAGCTAGAGGACTCAGCATTGGACGTGCTGTCGATGTAGCTCAAATCATTGCAAGAAAGACAGAAAATGCAGGCTACTCTATCGGAGAAATCAAAATTGGCTCAGAATCATTAGAGTCACAAGACGGTAGAACAAGAAATGTTTCCACAATAGAAATTGAAGTAAAGAAAAACGCAAGTTAATTGTACTTTACTTGAAATTTTTTATTTTATTATTTTGATTTTTCATACTTTTTCTCCATCTTTCTAAATTTAGGAAGTTCTACCAAATCGTTGAACTGATCAAAATTGACAACTTTTTGTTTGTATTTTGTTGTGTTTCCTGATTTCTTTAATTCTTGGAGGATATTCATTGTTGCAAATGTATTTGCATACAAAACTGATAATGGATAAAGAACTATGTTGAATCCCATTTTACTTAATGTTTCAGCAGAACTTAATGGTGTTGCCCCTCCCTCAATCATATTTGCAACCAATGGAGCCTTGATTTCTTTTCCAATTTTTTTCATTTCATCTACTGATCTAGGTGCTTCAACAAAAACTGCATCTGCTCCTGTTTTCTTGTTTTGTTTTCCACGCTCAATTGCTTCATCTAATCCTTTTGTAGCTCTTGCATCTGTTCTTGCAACTATGATGAAATCTTTATTTTCTCTTGCATCAATTGCAGCAGATAGTTTTTCAGTATATTCTTCTTGAGAAACAACATCCTTGCCTTGCATATGTCCACAACGCTTTGGCCATTTCTGATCCTCTAGAAAAATACCTGAAGCACCTGCAGATTCCAACTCTTTAACTAATTTCCATACACTCAATGCATTTCCATATCCTGTATCTGAATCAACAATTACTGGTATTGATACAGCTCTACAAATTCTTCTAGCATTATCTACAGTTTCAGTAGCTCCAATGAATCCATAATCTGGCATTCCAAATAAAGTAGCAGAAGTTCCATAACCTGTTTGGAACATTGCATCAAATCCTACCTTTTGGGCAATTTTTGCACCCAAGGCATCATAGACACCTGGAATTACAAGTGGTTTTTTTGACTTTAACATGCTACGTAAATTTTTCATGAATTTCTATTTTTTCTGAATTATTTATGATTTTAAAAATTATTTAGAAATATCTACATCTCTTGTTTCAGGATTAATTTTTGCGCCAATCAAAATGATGATCGAACCAATTATCACATTAATTCCTAATAAAATTGGAATTAGTTCTGTACCTTTTGATAGCATTGTTACTGCAATTAGTGGGGCCCATGAACCAAAAATCAATCCACCGTTGTAGATAAATCCGCTTGCACTATTTCTTACCTCAGTTGGGAATCTTTCAGACAAAAATGCAGGAATTGGTCCAAATCCTGTTGTTGCAACAATAATCAAAACTATAGTGTATGTTACTCTTTCATAAGATGATTCTGCATTATACAATCCATAGAATGTAGGTATTGCAACTATAATTGCTGCAATTGCAAAAAATGCAATAGTTTTTCTTCTTCCAATTCTTTGACTTAGAAATCCTGTAAAAATTTGACCAAACAATGAAGTCGTTGTTCCAACAATCATTAACAAAGAAACTTCAGATTTTTCAATTTCTACATAATTTTGTAAGAATGTTGGATAGAATCCAATTGATGTATAATATGCATACATCAGGCCTGTCATTAGAATCAACGAAAAAATAAACTTCTTTCTTCCTTCTTTACTTGAAAATAATTTTTTTAATGGTGATTTTGTTTTCTTTTCTTGTTTTTGTTTTGCAAGCCATACATCTGATTCATTCATTCTAAATCTTACAAATAACGCTACTAGACCTGGAATTATTCCTGTAAAGAACATAATTCGCCATCCAATATCTACAAACTGTTCTCCTGGAAATGCTGAAACTGCTCCAAAGAATACTACTGAGGCTATTACAAAGCCAAAATTAAATCCACTTTGCAAAAATCCAGACAGGATTCCTCTCTTTTCTTTTGGTGCAGTTTCCATTGTGATTACTGCACCACTTCCCCATTCTCCTCCTGCAAAAAATCCTTGCATGAATCGTAATCCAATTAGTAATACAGGTGCCATAAATCCAACCATCTGCCATGTTGGTAGTAATCCTGTTGCAAATGTTGCAGCTGCAAATCCCATAATTGTAATGATCATTGCTTTTTTTCTTCCATGTTTGTCTCCATAGTTTCCAAAAAATGCACCACCAAATGGTCGCATAATTAGTGTGATAATATAAGCTGCAAATGTTGCTAAAAGTGAAAATGTAGCATCTTCTGCAGGAAAAAATAATGTACTGATTAGTGGAATAACAAGTAACATCAAAACTAGATCATAACCATCAAGAGACCATCCAAGCCATGAACCAAAAACTATGGATTTTTGTTGTCTTGTTAGTGATGTCACAATATCATTAAAAAAATAGATTAATTTTTACTTTTCAAAATAATTAATCTATTCTGATCTCTTTTCCTTTTTTCTTAGAATTTTTCTCATTAATCTTCTTTAATTCTTCTTCTAGGAATTTTCTATATTTTTGTGTCTCTTCATCAGTCATATTTGCTACATTTGAGCTCAGAATAGAACCTAATGAAGAAATTTTCTCAAGTAAGTCCATTGCAACAAATCTACCCACATTTCCTAATCTAAACAAAACATCTAGTTGATTTTTTATAATATCATTTATTTTGTCTACATCTTGCGCTGTCTCTTTTCCTTTTTTTGTTAACTGATATCTTCCATCCTTAGTTTCTTCAATCAATCCTTCATCAAGTAATCTCCCTAACAATGGATAAATCAATCCAGGAGATGGTTTCCAGATTCCATTACTTTGTTCTACTGCATAATCAATAATCTCTTTTCCAGTATGTGGAGTTTTCTTTAATAATTCTAATATGAAATATCTAGAAAATCCTCTTGGCACTGAACTTCCTACTCTTTGAAACCATTCAGATATCATCACTAGCGATATCACTAGTGATATATTTTAATATTTTGGATCATGCGTAACAATTACTACATATTTATCCCGCCCAAAGCAAGTTTGACTGAAAAATGGTAGATTCTATTGAATTTGACTTAATTATTTGTGGTTCTGGCCTTGCAGGCCTAAGGGCTGCAATAGCTGCTGCAAAAAAAGCACCTAATCTCAAAATCGGAATTGTATCTAAAGTGCAAGTAATGCGTTCACATTCAGTTTCTGCTGAAGGAGGGACAGCTGCAGTGCTTTTTGAAGATGAAGGTGACACAATTGAATCTCATGTTTATGACACTGTCAAAGGAAGTGACTTTCTTGCAGATCAGGATGTTGCAGAAAGATTATGTGTTGAAATGCCACAACAAATCCGCCAACTAGATCATTGGGGAATGCCATGGTCCAGAAGAGATGATGGCAGAATTGATCAAAGAAATTTTGGTGGTTACAGTTTTCCTAGAGCAACATATGCCTCAGACAAAGTCGGTTTCTTTGAAATGCAAACATTGTATGATACATGTCAAAAATATGAAAATATTGAATATCTTAACGAATGGTTTGTAACATCAATTATTCATGATGGAAAACGATTCATGGGAGTTACTGCAATTGAATTAGGTTCTGGAACATTTTACACAATAAAAGGAAAAGCACTCATCATTGCAACAGGTGGAGCTGGAAGGTTATACAGCTTTTCTACTTATGCACTTTCTTCTACACCTGATGGTTTGGATATGGGATTACGTGCTGGTATGGCACTAAAAGATATGGAGTTTGTACAATTCCATCCTACAGGAATTTTACCATCTGGAATTTTAATTACAGAAGGTGCACGAGGAGAGGGAGGTTATCTTCTTAACAACAAAGGAGAGAGATTTATGAAAACATATGCAGCTGGAAAAATGGAATTAGCTCCGCGTGATATTGTTTCAAGATCTATTATGACAGAAATTCAAGAAGGACGCGGATTCAAACATGAAACTGGTGTTGATTGTATGAAACTTGATTTACGTCATCTTGGAGATGAAAAAATTAAAGAAAAATTAGGAGGAATTAGAGAAATTTCAATTAAATTTTCAGGACAAGATCCTGCACAAGATTTGCTTGACATTAGACCTGTATGTCACTATATGATGGGTGGACTACATACTGATATTGATGGTGCTACTGAAATTCAAGGAGTCTGGGCTGCCGGTGAGGCTGCATGTAACAGTGTCCATGGCTCAAATAGACTAGGAGCAAATTCTACCTCTGAATGTATTGTATGGGGAAAAATTACGGGTGAATTGGCAATTGACTATATTCAAAAGAATACTTTTTCAAATCCTTGGCCCCACCATTTGGTAGCATCTGAAGAGAAGAGAATCTATGACGGAATATTCAGAGGAAATGGAGATGCAAATCCCTATGAAATTAGACAACAATTAACAGATACAATGAATGAAAAAGCATATGTTTACAAAAACGAAACAAATCTTGTTGAAGGCCTCAAAAAAATTCGTGAATTAAAACAACAAACTTGGAAACATGTTGATGATAAAGCAAAAGAGTACAATACAAATTTTGCAAATGTGATGGAACTTGATTCTATGTTCAGAGTAGCAGAAATTGTATTGCTTGGTGCAATCAATAGAAAAGAATCTCGTGGTGCACATGCAAGAACTGATTATCCAAAACGTGATGATGCAAACTTTTTACATCACACTCTTGCATATTATGATCCTAATGGCCCTATCATGAAGACACATCCAGTTACAATTACTAAATATCAGCCAGTGGAGAGGAAGTATTAGATGCCAAGCGATGATCATAGAGAAGGTATCAAAGGAATGGCTAATCCAAGCCGATATGGAATTGAACGTGTTGCATATTGGTTAATGAGATTAAGTGGATTAGGGCTGTTGGCATATTTTATTGGTCATATTTATGAAACAAGCAATATTCTAAGAGGACAAGTTGGTTGGGATGAATTTCTTGAACTAACTCAAACTACAGAAGGACACATAATTTTGGCAATTGTAATTGCAATGTGTGTATTTCATACTGTTAATGGAATTAGAGTAATGTTGGGACATGGAGGAGTTGGTGTAGGGAAACCTGCAAGACCTGATTATCCATATGATCCAGCATCACAAAATTACAGACACAAAATAGGAATTTATTCTGCAATCCTTTTAGCAGCAATTGCAATGATGTACGGTTTAGCGGTAATGTTTGGTGAGTAATATGAGAGAAAGTACAATAATGAAAATTCACTATGGTACGGCTTTAGCAGCTGTTGCCTTAGTTGCAGTTCACATCTTAATGCGTCTAACACAGGGATTTGCGGAATCTTTGGAGTATGAAAGTGTACTTGCAAATTACAAATTCATACCATATGCTGCAATGCTGGAATTAATCTTGATTTTATTATCTGTACATGGATTTAATGGACTTCGAGTAATCTTACTTGAGTTAAAACAAGGAAGGATGTATGAAAAAGCTGTTTCTTATGGTTGTCTTGCAGCAATGATTGGATTAATAGCCTACGGCTCAAGAACAATTATTATGACTAACATGGGGATGGTATAGAAATGGCTCAAGTTTCTAGTATTGCAAATGAACAAAATACTACTGCAGTATCTTCTTCAAAATCTATCACGCTTAGAATTTCAAGATTTAATCCAGAACATGATGAAACTAATGGATTTATGGAGTTTACAATTCCATATCAAAAATGGACAACTGTTCTTGAAGCAATTTTAGAAGTCAAAAAACATTTTGATCATTCAGTTGCTGTACGATATTCTTGTAGACAAGCAACATGTGGTTCATGTGGAATGATAATCAATGGAAAACCTAGATTAGCATGTTTTACAAAAATTAGTGAATTAAACTCTGATGTTGTTACAGTAGAACCGATGAATAATTTTCCTATCATTCGTGATTTAGCTGTAAAATTTGAAAAATTATTTGACACTCATCAAAAAATTAAACCATATCTAATTCGTGATGACACTGAACTAGAATCTAATGAAAAGGAATTCTTACAGTCTCCTGAAGAAGTAGAACAATACATCCAATTTGCAAATTGTATCAAATGTGGTCTGTGTAATTCTGCATGCCCTACAATGGCCACTGATTCTTCTTTTGTTGGACCTCAAGCATTAGCTCAAGCATATCGTTATGTTGCTGATACTAGAGATAAGGGCAAGGATTCTAGATTAAAAATAATTGATGATTCGCATGGTATTTGGAGATGTCATTTTGCCGGTTCATGTAGTCAAGTATGTCCAAAAGGTGTTGATCCTGCAATGGGAATTCAACTACTTCGAGGCTATTTGTTAGGTTTTAGAAGTTAACCTAACTTTTTTGGTTTTGGACTATTGTTTACTTGATTGTTAATCTGTTCAGCCATAAAGTGATTTGAAACATTAACTTTAACGTCTTCAACACCATCTACTTTCAATAGATTATCGTGAACATCTTGACAAATCTTAAAACCGAATACTGCTGGACAGAATGGACTTGTTAGATGTAAATCAACTTTAACATTGCTGTTATCAATATCAACCTCATCAATTAATTCTAATTCTACAATTGATGTGTTAATTTCCGGATCCACAATCTTTGATAGCTCATCAAATATTTTGACTCGCATCTGTTTGATATCTTGGCTCATGTCCGCAAAAGCGTCGATGCTATATATAACCATTCTAGAACCTTAGGTAATGTATCGTTCTCGTCTTGGTACTGATTTGAGTGATATTACTTTAGATTATGTTTCATCGATAAATGACGATTCAGAAATTGCTCTTTATGATATACTTGGAAGTCAAGCTCATGCTCTGATGTTATTTGAAAAAAATATCATTACAAAAAATGATGCAAAAAAAATCTTATCTGCATTAGAAAATTTGAAAAATGAAAAATTTGATGCATCGTCTGGAGCCGAAGATATTCATGAGTTAATTGAAACATTGGTCATTAAGAAAGCAGGAATGGCAAGTGGTGGAAAGATGCATACTGCACGATCTCGTAATGATCAAGTAGTTTTAGATATTAGAATGAAAATTAGAGATGACATCAATATTGTATGTAATTGTCTTTTAGATACTATTGAAGCCTTAGTATCTGTGGCCAAAAATCACCAAAAAACCATAATGCCCTTGTATACACATCTTCAACAAGCTCAAGCTGGTCTTTTTTCACATTATCTTTTAGCTCATGCTGATGTTCTAACAAGAGATTTTGAAAGATTGTATGGTACATTTGATAGAATCAATCAAAGTCCTCTTGGAGCAGGTCCGGTTGGCGGGACAAGCATTCCTATAGATAGATACAGTACAGCAAAGATGTTGGGTTTTGACGGGCTTGTTGAAAATTCGATTGATGCTACAAGCACACGTGATTTTGTCGCAGAGTATGTTGCAATGATTTCTATTTTGATGACCAATCTTAGTAAGATTGCTGAAGATTTTGTAATTTGGTCAACATCTGAATTTTCTTTTATTGAACTTTCAGATGAATTTACTTCACCTTCAAGTGTTATGCCTCAAAAAAAGAATCCTGATATTCTAGAATTAACTAGAGGTAAAACATCAGAAATCATTGGAAATTTAACTGCAATTCTCACAACTGTTAAAGGATTAGCATCTGGTTATGGACGTGATTTACAACAGGTAAAATCCTCCATTTGGTCAACATCAAAAATTTCAATTAGCGCATTGTTAATTTTAAAATCTATTCTTCTTACTTTGAAAGTAAATGAAAAACAAATGAAAAAAGTTACTGAAGCAAGCAATTTGATAGCATTAGATATTGCTGAAAAATTAGTGCAAGAAGGAATTCCATTTAGAGTGACTCATAAAATTTCTGGAACTTTGGTTCAACTGGCTCATATTTCAAAAAAACCTATTTCAAAACTCACTTTAGCTGAAATTAAAAAATCTGTATCAGATACTAAAGTTGATCCAAATCTTGTCTCAAAAATTATTTCTACTACTACTGTAGTTTCATCATTAAAAGAGAGAACCTCTTTAGGTTCATCTGGTTATGACGAACAAAAAAGAATGATTTCTGATAGAATTCAAAAAATTAATCAATATAGATCCGACGTATTGAAAAGAGAAAATAAAATTAATTCTTCAATTGATGAGTTGAAAAAACAAATCAATGCAATCATTAAATGAATAAAATAAGAGAGCGGGTCTAAAGGGATTCGGACCCTTGACAACCGGATTAAAAGTCCGGTGCGCTACCTGGCTGCGCCATAGACCCTCGTAAAAAATGCTTTAACTGTATAATTTAGTCTTTTACAAAATATTTTGTTGTGACAGAAACTTTTAATCTGGCAATTTGATTCAATGAATTTGTGCCCTTGTAGTATAGCCCGGTCTAGAATTCGGCCCTGTCACGGCTGAGACGCGTGTTCAAATCCCGCCGAGGGCGCCATTATCTCTATTATTATAGTTGAAAATCATTTTGTACCGATCAAAATTACATTTTCAGAAATTTTTGATGAATAATGATGAATTGAAGATGAATCTCACAAGAATATTAAAATTCAGGGAATTTTAGTGAAATTTGTTGTCTGACGAGAAAAAAGAATCTGAAGTTGAAACAAAACCAACTAATGATTCAACATCTGATAATACATCTCAAGACAAAATTGAAAATAAAGTTCCAGAAGAAGCTGTTGCCAAAGCAGAAGAAGCAACAAAAGCAGCTGAAGAAGCAGAAAAAGCAGTTAAGGATGCTAAAGCAGCTGAAGATGCAAAAGCAGCCGAAGAAGCAAAAGCTGCAGAAGAGGCAATTTTGAAAGCTGAAGCAGCAGCTAAAGCAGCTGAAGAAGCAGAACTTGCAGTTAAAGAAGCACTTGCAAAAGCAGAAGCTGCTAAAGCTGAAGCAGAAGCAGCTGCTGAAGAAGAATACAAAGCAATTGCTGCTGAAGTTAAAGCAGATGCTGCAGCAAAATCTGATTTTACATTTAAGAGACAAGGTGAAGAAATCTTTAGAAGAGATATGGGTGAACCTGAATTTTGGTTAGAGAAGAAAGATCGTTTTCCACGACCAATTCTTTCTGCTGATGAACAAGAATCTCTTACTAGACAAGCAGAAATTCCTAAAGATCAAACTCCTGAATACAAACCGGAAAATGTTTTGAGCCCTGAATTTGAAGGTGTTTCAAATTATGAACGAGGAGTTGATTCTTTCTTAGAAGAAACTAAACTAAAACTTGAACAATTAAAAAATAATCCAGAGGCTACAGAAAAAGAAATTAAAGATACAGAAGATAAAATCATCTACTTGGAATCTTTACATGAGAATTACTTTATTGGAATGAATGTTTTTAGAACTGCTAAAGGTGGACGGAATAAGATTAAGGCATAGGTGTGTATGATTTGAGTCACGTATCTTTTGATGTAATGAATGCGAGAGTAACTTTCAAAAATGTTCCTATTCATACTATTTCAAAATTTGCTTTCAAAGATATTGCTGCAGCATGTGCAGAATTTAAAAAAATACCTGGTGTTGAGGAATGTGTTATTATTCAAACTGCAACTAGAGTTGAAATATTTACAGTAAGTAATGTTGAAACTGATGATTCTCCTGATGCAAGAAGAGTTGAAGGTAAAACACTTGTTTTAAACCAAATTAAAGATACTTGGGTTTCTTTATCTTCTTTGGAACAAATAGATATTGATCACTTTGATCAAACACTTGAAGTTTACAAAGGTGATGATGTATATTTGCATCTTTTAAGATTGGCATCTGGATTGGATTCGTTAGTCATTGGATGGCAAAGTGTCTTTGATGATATCACTAAAGCAATTACGGATGCAAAGAATGCAGGCGTATCTGGAAATATCCTCAACAAATTGTTTGATAGTGTAATACGTCTAGCTGCAAGAATGAGAGATACTACTGGAATTGCAAAAGATGTAATCTCATTAGGTGACATAGCAGTGAAACTTGTTGAAGAAAAAGCTGGTCTTGATTCAAAGAAAAAAGTTCTTGTAATTGGTACTGGTGAACCTGCAGCTATGCTTGCAAAAACACTGGCAAAAAAAGATGTTGCATTTGATGTTACCAGTAGAAGTTTGGATAGGGCTACTGGTTTCTCAACAATTCTTGGTGGAACTCCTGTTGATTTTAATGATGTACTAGCAGGTTTTGATAAATATGACATTATCTTTGTTGCAACAACTTCTGATTATTTCTTAATTACATATGAGAGAATTAGATTGGTGATGGAAGAAAAGAAAAAAGGTACACTGATTTTAGATTTATCAGAACCTAGAACTGTAGATGAAGGAATAACTGCACTCCCTGGAATCAAATTATTGTTCAGAGATCAAATTGCAGAAATTTATGAAGAAAGTGTAAAAACTAGAGTGGGTATTGTTCCTGCTGTAGAGAAAATTATTGACAAAGAATTACCTGTTTTGTCTGCTAGAATGAAAAGACTAGATGCTTAATCTATAATCCTTGCTTTCTTAAGAGAAATTGCATTATGGCTTCTTTAGAATAATCTATTCCGTGTTCTTCATCAGTGTGTTTTTGAAATTCATCAATTACTGACTCCATTTCTCCCTCTGCAACGAAATCACATTCAAATCCATAATCGTTACACTTGAGTTTTGCCATACTTTGATGAAAAATAATCAATATAAAAATCCACAGGTAAGTAATGAATAGAGACAACTAGTTTTAAAATTGAGTAAAAAATGAAATTTTATCTAATGTTTTTAGAATTTTTTATCCATATGACTCATACTTGATACCAAAACTTCCATCAGGTTTTTTCTCATGTTCCGTAACGAACCCTTTTGGTCCCAAGTAATCGATGACTCCATCAATAGTTCCTTGATAGCCACAAATGTAGATAATGGTGTTTTCTGGAGTTAATTCTTCTCCAACCATTTCTTCTACTGGTGATAGCCCTGATTTTTTGTCTGGTTTGAAAAATGATTCTACTCTTCCTACATGACCATTCCATGATCTATTGAAATATTCTTTTGGTCTACTGATTGCAGCCCTGTAACGGAAATTCCATTTGTCTCTTCCTCTTTTTTCACTCTCTAATTCTAAATCTGTTAACAAACGTTTGTAGCTTAACTCATCAACATAACTTGCACCATGAAGAACAACTATTTCCCGTTTATCGTTTGTATCATGGAAATGTTTTGCAAATGCAATAAATGGTGCCAATCCTGTTCCACCACCAACACAAATTACTCTACGATTATCTTTTTTACCATTAGGTAATTTGTCACTAATTTGCAGTGCAGCTCCTGTTGGTTCCCCAAGAGAAACTTCATCTCCTACACTTAGATAAAATAATTCAGTAGTTACACGACCTGGAAGTGGTTTTCTTACCCATCTAATAACAAATTCAAAATAATCTCTATTTTCTGCATGTGATGCAATTGAGTATGCTCTTCTTACAACTTTTTTTTCTGCAGGAATTGGAAGTCCTATCGTCAAAAACTGCCCTGTTTTGTATTCTGGCATTCCATTTTCTGGAACTAATCTAATAATTACAAGATCTTCTTTGAGCAATTCGCTATAGACGACCTTTGCTTTCATCTCAGATACCATACAAGAAGTTTTTTCCTGACTTTGGTTAAATATATTTCTCTTATCTACCGACTTGCAAGATCTGATGAAAACTCAAGAATGTTAAATAAATCATCAAACTATTAGCAATTTTCCAATTTTTTATTCAAAAAATTACTTTTTAATTTGAGACATTATTTCATCAAGAATTTCTTGATTAGCTGCTGCAACAAATGAAACTCTTGTTTCATAACTAAGATCTGCATCAAGAGGATTCAAATTAGAATCTAAAAGCATGCCTCCTGCCTCTTTCACAATTACATATCCTGCTGCAATATCTTGAATTCTAATTTTATTTCTCAAATCTATGAAAATATCCATTAAACCTCTTGCAAACATTGCCATCTCTAATGCATTTGCGCCAAAATGTCTAGTATGATCATGTTTTTCAAAAACTGGATAGAGTTTATTCATCAATTCAATTGACGCACCTGATGTGTTAATTCCAACTATTTTGTAAACTGGATTTTTTGTGTGAACTTTGATTTGTTTATTATTAAAAAATGCTCCATGATTTTTTGATGCCCAATACGTTTCACCATTTGAAAGATTTGTAATTACACCATCTGATATTGAACTAAGTTTGTTTTTGGTTGCAAATGCTAATGAACTACAGAAAAAAGGAACACCTCTTACTGCATTTGCAGAACCATCAATTGCATCCATTATGATAAATCCTTTAGGGTTGTCAGATAATTCAACTCGTCCACATTCTTCGCCTAATACAACACACTCAAAATTAATTTCTTTAAGATAATCTAACACAGTTTTTTCTGCAATAATGTCAATGTTTCTTGAAATATCTCCTCCTGCTCCTATCCCAAAATCTCCTGCGGCATCATCTGTACCTGCAAGTTCTTTTACGTTTTCATAAATTCTGTTTGAAGCTTCACGCAGAATTTCTATTACTTCCATGCTGTCAAATCACTCATTCGTAATTTAAGTGAAGAAATTATTGTTTTGAAAGCATAAATAACAATAAAGAAGCTAAACGTTTGTGAGTGGCAAGGATCAATCTGTAATTAGTAAGGAAGCTTTGATGAGTACAAAACCTGGAAAACAGATTATGAAACAAGCTTTGTTTAAATCAAAAGGTTACAAATTATTTAACAAATACAAAGAAGAAACTGAAAATCAATTCCCAAACTTTGCAGAAAGATTTGCAAAGGGATTATTACATGAAATTGAATCTGATACAAATCCAAATTCCACACAACAATCTTTTGGAAATGAAGTAGGTTCTACTGAAATTATACTAAATGCATCTGAAATTGAGCCTATAAAATCAAAATTAGCTAGTCTTGAAGTAATACAAGATAGAGTAAATCGAATACTGAATTCAAATTTTGTAAAAATGACATTTCCAGTTTTTAATGGATTGTTTGATGCCGCAGCAGAATATTCTGGTAGAGATGATCCTCAATTAAAACAAGATATGGTTGAAGGACACATTCTTGCAATTGATCTTAGTGAACCTATGGATAGAATTGTTGACAAGGATGAAGATTTAGAATTTCTAGATGATTATAAATTGATGAATCCATATATTTTGAAATTGGCAAGGGATAAAATTTCAAAAGGTGGGGAACAAGTTCTAAAAGAATTTGAAGCTGGATTTGAAGATGCGAGAGTTGGACAATATCTTGATGAAAAATTAAAATCAAAACCAACAGAAATTACCGAAGAAGAAATGACATTGTCTTACAAAAAATATCGTGCTGTAATGGGAACTGCTGGTAGAAACATGGCTTTAGCAGAAAGACCTCTGGGAGAAATTTTCTATCTTGGAATGGCTCGTGCAGCTGAAGGCGTTGGATGTGGTAATGAAATTGAAGATTCAATTAAAAATGGTTTTGTAAAAATACCCTCTTGGCCACTTTATTATTCACTATTAGCAAATGACGTCAAAAAAGGATTTGAAGTTACTTTAGAAAAAAGTAATTTATATTTAAAAGATGCAAGACTTACACTTGATTTACTTCCTGATAATTTTTCACACAAAGAATTCCTAGAATTTTTATTTTTGACTGTAGAGCATTACAATCAATTTTGGTACAATAAATTACACAAAGCCAATAAATGGTTAGAGTATCAATCTAAACTTCCCAAGTGATTACATTGATGTGGTCTGAAAAATACCGACCTCAGAATATTTCTGACATGGTGGGAAACGAAGAAGCACGAGCAGCAATTAGTGAATGGTTTGTTAAATGGAAAAAAGGCACAAAACCATTACTTTTAGTAGGTCCTCCTGGAATTGGAAAAACTACGATAGCATATCTGGTAGCCAAACAATTTGGATATGATATGATTGGACTTAATGCAAGTGATGTAAGAAGCAAATCACGAATAAATGAAATTCTTATGCCTGTATTGTCAAATGTGAGTGTCATGGGAACTCCTATGATTTTTGTAGATGAAGTTGATGGAATTCATGGTCGTGGTGATTATGGTGGTGCATCAGCACTTGTTGATATTCTCAAAGAGCCTACAGTTCCAATTGTCCTTGCTGCAAATAGTGATGATTCTGATAAAATGAAAAGTATCAAAAAAGTTGTAAAAACAATTCAATTCAAAAAAATTCCACCAAGATTATTACGAGTCTATCTTGAAAATATTTTGCAAAAACAAAGTGCAAAACTAAGTCCTGGAGCATTAATAAAAGTAATTGACAAATCAAAAGGAGATATTCGCTCTATGATCAACTTTACGCAATCGTTGGTAACAGGATTTAATCCTCAGACTGAAAACACTTTTGAAACTATCAATGTTGAAGATGGAGTAAATGCATTCTTTAAAGCAAATTCCATTGAAGAAGCTAGAAGTGTTTTGTATTCGATGCAAATCGATCCTAGAGAAAAAATCAATGCATTTTATTCTAGTATCATAACAAGTGAATTAGATAATGATACTCTTGCAAAATATTTAGAAATTATGTCCGAAGCTGATATGCTTTTTGGCAAAATAATGAAAACGCAAAATTGGAGATTACTTCGTTATCTAAATGACATTTTAATTAAATTATATCAAAATGATGATAGAATCAGATACGCACAATACAATTTATCATGGCCATTACTTAATAGAATTCGTTGGGATGGCGCAAAAATCAAAGCTCTGTCATCGATAATGTCAAGAAAATTACATTTGTCTTCAAGTTCTTTTGTTTCATTATGTTTACCGTTTGCATTATTTTGTATCAAAAATAAAACACTTGAATTAGAATTGGAAGAAACTTTTGGAGATATTATTGAAAAGGAGATTGAACTAATAAAATGAGTTGGAGAAAAATTCCAATGAAATTTCCTGGAACCTGTATTGTTTGCAATGAAAAAATATCTATAAATGAAATTGGTCTTTGGGCAAAAGGGTTGGGCGTAAAGCATGAGAAATGTGCCCAAACAAACGAATTACAATGCATTGTATGTGGAAGTCCTGCAGGTTGTTCTCAATGTGAATTCCAAGAAAATTGTGATATACCAAATGTATCTCAACTGTGTATCTGTAAGAAATGTAGCGAAGAAAAGGATACTTTTAGTACTTATCAAAAATCTGTAAACAAGAAATTTCCAATTCTTAACACTTGAAATTCTAAAAAAAACAACGATCATTGATATTTTGTAAAAATTTCATAATTTGTTCTTCTCAAACTAAATTAATATAGGAAACCGTCTTGCTTTAGAATACCGTGCATTCTGAAAAGATTGAGGATTATACTAAAAAGAAAAACACATCATTACAAGGTGGCGGCCAAGATAGAATCAAGGCACAACATGATAAGGGAAAATTAACAGCTCGTGAAAGAATTGATTTACTACTTGATGAGGGCTCTTTTGTAGAAATTGATCCAATGACTACACATCATTATCATGAATATGATATGCAGAAAAAGAAATTCTTTACTGATGGTGTAGTTGGAGGATATGGAAATGTAAATGGCAGACAAATCTTTGTTTTTGCATATGATTTTACTGTTCTTGGTGGAACACTAAGTCAGATGGGAGCTAAAAAAATCTGTAAACTAATGGATCATGCAGTTAAAACTGGATGTCCAATTATTGGAATTATGGATTCTGGTGGCGCTAGAATTCAAGAGGGAATAATGAGTCTTGATGGATTTGCAGATATCTTTTATCATAATCAACTTGCATCAGGTGTAATTCCACAAATTACTGCAAGTATAGGACCTTCTGCAGGTGGTTCTGTATATTCACCTGCTATGACAGACTTTGTTATCATGGTAGAAAAAGCAGGAACTATGTTTGTTACAGGACCTGATGTTGTTAAGACAGTATTAGGTGAGGAAATATCTTTTGATGATCTTGGAGGTGCAATGACTCATGGTTCAAAAAGCGGTGTTGCACATTTTGTTGCAGATAATGAATACCAGTGTATGGATTACATTAAAAAATTAATTTCATTTCTCCCACAAAATAATACTGAAGAACCACCTAAAACAAAAACAGATGATGATCCAAATAGATTAGATCATAATCTCATCAATATAATTCCTGAAAATCCATTACAACCTTATGATATGAAAGAAATCATAAATTCAATTGTAGATAATCATGAGTTCTTTGAAGTACATGAACTCTTTGCACCAAATGTTGTTGTAGGTTATGGAAGAATGGATGGACAAGTTGTTGGAATTATTGCAAATAACCCAATGCACCTTGCAGGTGCACTTGATATTGATTCATCAAACAAAGCAGCACGTTTTATTAGATTTTGTGATTCATTTAACATTCCAATAATTACTTTGGTAGATACTCCTGGATACATGCCTGGTTCTAATCAAGAGCATAATGGTATCATTAGACATGGTAGTAAATTGTTGTATGCATATTGTGAAGCAACTGTACCAAGAATTACTTTAGTAATTGGAAAAGCATATGGTGGTGCATACATTGCAATGGGGAGTAAAAATCTTAGAACTGATATGAATTATGCATGGCCAACTGCTAGATGTGCAGTTCTAGGTGGAGAAGCAGCTGTAAAAATCATGTATAGAAAAGAATTACAAACTGCTGAAGATCCTGAAGCACTTAAGAAACAATTAATTGATGAATTTGCAGAAAAATTTGAAAATCCTTACGTTGCTGCATCTCATGGAACTGTTGATAATGTAATTGATCCTGCTGAAACAAGACCTATGTTGATTAAAGCACTCAAAATGCTTGTAAACAAGAGAGAAAAACAACTTCCAAGAAAACATGGTAATATCAATTTGTGATTAATGATGATTGAAAAAGTACTAATTGCTAATAGAGGAGAAATTGCACTTAGAGTAATTAGAACATGCAATGCATTAGGAATCAAGACTGTTGCAGTATATTCTGATGAAGATCGCAATTCATTACATGTAAAGAAAGCTGATGAATCTTATCATATCGGTGAGGCAGCTCCTGCAAAATCCTATCTAAATCAAGAAAAAATTCTTGATGTTATGTTATCTTCAGGTGCTAATGCTGTACATCCTGGTTATGGTTTTCTATCTGAAAATGATGACTTTGCAAGATTATGTGAAAAAAATAAAATTACTTTCATTGGTCCTTCTGCTGACTCTATGAATTTGTGTGGTGATAAGATGGAATGTAAAGCTGCAATGCTCAAAGCTAAAGTTCCGACTGTTCCTGGGAGCCCAGGATTAGTTAAAGATGCAAATGATGCAGCAAAAATTGCAAATGATATTGGATATCCTGTAATGTTAAAATCAGTTTATGGTGGTGGTGGTCGAGGAATTAGAATAGTAACTAATGACAAAGAATTACATGAAGGTTTTGAAACAGTAACCTCTGAATCTATTGCTGCTGTTGGAAAATCTGCTATTATTGTTGAAAAATTTCTAGAAAAAACAAGACACATTGAATATCAAATGTGTAGAGATCATCATGGGAATGCAGTACATATTTTTGAAAGAGAATGCTCCATTCAAAGACGAAACCAAAAACTAATTGAACAAACTCCATCACCTGTAGTAGATGATGCAAAAAGAGAAGAAATTGGTGAAATAGTTGTTAGAGCAGCAGAAGCAGTTGATTATACTAATCTTGGTACAGCCGAATTCTTGAGAGCAGATAATGGTGAATTTTATTTTATTGAGATTAACGCACGACTTCAAGTTGAACACCCTATTAGTGAAATGGTTTCAGGTTTAGACTTTGTAAAATTACAAATTGATATTGCAAACGGAGAACCACTTCCGTTCAAACAAAAAGATCTTAAGATGAACGGCTATGCTATTGAATGTAGAATTAATGCAGAAGATACATTTTTGGACTTTGCACCTTCAACTGGGCCTGTTCCAGACGTAACAATTCCTGCAGGACCAAATGTTAGATGTGACACTTACCTTTATCCCGGATCCACGGTATCCCCATTTTATGATTCATTAATGGCAAAACTCTGTACATGGGGACCAACATTTGAAGAATCTAGAACAAGAATGCTTACTGCATTAAATGATATGTATGTTGAAGGTGTTGAAACATCTATTCCTCTTTACAAAACAATTCTAAACTCTGAAGAATACAAAAAGGGTGAACTATCAACTGACTTTTTGAAGCGTTATGATATGATTGATAAATTATCTGAAGACCTTAAGAAAGAAAAAGAAGAGAAAAGTGAAGCTGCTTTGGCTGCAGCCATTATTCATTCTGAATATTTTAAAAACAGAGTTCAAAGTAACACTACTGGCAATGCAACATGGAAAAATAAACTGGATTGATGATTAATGAACTATAAGATATCTGATATTGAAAAATCATTTGATGGAAGAATTGTTGAAAACTTGGGTAACAATGATTATGTAATTAAGATAAATGACAAAGAACATCAATTAAAAATTATTAACATGAATGCAAAAGGAATAGAGTTTATCTTAGATCAACAATATCATACAGCAAAATATCTTGAGACTTTTACAAATGAAATGAATCTTGTAATTGATCATGTTCCGATTACACTTAACATGAACACTCATTTCGATGAAGTTGTTTTCAAAAATTCTGGTGGTGGTGGAACTGGCAGCGCTCAGTTAGCATTAAAGAGCCAAATTCCAGGAAAAGTTGTATCTATTGCAGTTGCTGAAGATGATTCGGTTAAGAAAGGAGATGTTGTATGTACACTAGAATCAATGAAAATGCAAGTTGCAGTAAAAGCTCACAAAGATGGGATTGTTAAAAATCTCAAAATCAAAGAAGGTGCAACTGTTGCTAAAGGTGACATTATAACAGATTTAGAATAAAATAATTCTTTTTTCTTACTTTAAGAAATCTTTAATCTCTTCATAGTTTGGTTCTTTTAGAGGATCTTCTGAAACCCATTTGTAACCAATTTTTCCATCTTCATTAATTATGAAAACAGAACGTTTAGCTGCATTGTAATCCTTGATGTGAAGTAAATCTGGCATTAAAACACCATAATCTTTGATTGTCTTGCTTGTATAGTCTGCTAATAATGGAAAGTTAAAGTTGTGTTTTTCTGCAAATGCTTTGTTTGCAAATGGACCATCATTACTAATTGCTATGACTTTGGCACCCATATCTGAAATTTCTTTCCAAGAGTCTCTAAATGTACAAAGTTCTACTTCACAAACAGGAGAACTAGCTGCTACTATGAATGACAGGACTATTTTTCCACCTTTAAATTCATCCAAAGTCCTCATTTTCAATTCTGTATCTGCTAGTTCAAAACTTGGAGCAGTATCACCTACGTTTAATGACATGATCGCCATTTGGTGTTATCCTATTAAGTTCTTTACAAAAATTAATTTTTTCAAATTTTGATCCAAAAACGAAACATACCTTTTTATACAAAAATCAGGGTGAAAAGCTAAATTGGTCGGGGAATTAGCGGGCAATTATAGTACCGTTGTATTGATGTTTGCGTTTGGCATAGTAGCAATGGCACCAGCTTTAGTTATTTCAAGAATGATCTCTCCTCGAAAAAGAAGTAATCCTGTAAAATTTTTGCCAATGGAATGTGGCCAAGTCCCATCCGGAGAAGGAAGAACACATTTCATGATGCAATATTATCCGTATATCCTAATGTTTGTAGTATTTGATGTGATGGCAATTTTCTTGTACGCATGGGGAAGTGCACTTTTAGAAATTCCAAAAATTGCAACTTTACCAATGATGGGGTTCTTAGCTATAATGTTTGGTGCAATGGCGTTTGCATTATACCAATCCGGGAGGAGAAGAATATGGTAGTTTTTTATATAAATTGCATTTACGAGGATAGGGGATAAAATTGCTTAAAGATTTAGTTACACCAGAAAATGCAAATGTCTTTGTCGGAAAGTTAGGAGACATTTTAGAAAAAGCAATTGATAAACCATTGGGCTATGCCATTAATTGGGGTAGAATTTGGTCACTCTGGCCTGTCCACATTGAAACAGCTTGTTGCAGTGTAGAATTTGGTGCAGCATCAAGTCCTAGATATGATGTTGAAAGATTTGGTATCATTGAAGCGTTTGGTTCACTCAGACAATGTGATCTTGTAGTTGTTCAAGGAACTATTACAAGAAAGATGGCACCACGTCTCAGATTAGTTTATGATCAAATGCCAGAACCAAAGTATGTAATTGCTATGGGAGCTTGTGCAATTACTGGAGGATTGTATTTTGATTCATACAATGTACTTCCAGGAATTGATGGAGTTATTCCAGTTGATGTCTACGTTCCAGGTTGCCCACCTAGACCTGAAACTCTCATTCAAGGATGTATGTTATTGCAAGAAAAAATTAAGAGAATGAAGGCTAGGAAGTTTGTATAATGAGTACTGAAACTGAAAATCCTTCTGCATCTGCCAACCCTGAAACAAAATCACCTCCACCTAAAGCTGCACCAAAAAAACCAGAGCCCGCACCTGTAGAATTACCTGCATTTGAAAAAGGTATTTCAGATAAAATTGTTGAAAAATTTGGTGACAAAGTAGAAGTTGCATTTGTAAAAGAAGATAGAGTTAGAATTAATGTTGGAAGAGAAAATGTTCACGAAGTTGCTGAATTCATTCGTGATGGGCTAAATTATGATCATGTTGAATCTGTTTCAGGCGTAGATTACCCTCAAGATAATGAAATTGAAGTTGTTTATCATATCGGATCTTATTCTGATTCTTCATTAGCAAGACAAATTCTAGTTTTGGCTACAAGAGCTCAAAGAGAGACAAATCCAATTCCAGGAAATGATGCAACAAAACTTCCAACACTTAGAGATGTTTTCTACAGTGTTGAATTTCATGAAAGAGAAGTTTTTGAAATGTTTGGCGTTTTCTTTGAAGGTCATCCTGATAATAGACGATTACTTTTACCTGAAGATTGGGCAGATTTACCACCTCTTAGAAAGGACTTTGCAATAAAGGGACGATAGATATGACTACAGAATTACCACCAGGATTAGCACTCCAAAAAGTCGATGAGAGAATCATGACTCTCAATGTTGGTCCACAACATCCAGGTTCAGGGCACATGAGAATTGTTGTACAAATTGATGGTGATTACATTGTTGCTTGTGATCCAGATCCAGGATATGTTCATCGTGGAGAAGAAAAAATGGCCGAGTATAGAAATTACATTACAAATATTCCTCACTTAGAAAGACCAGTAATTCACGATTCGTGTAATGTCTTATACCCATATGTTTTGGGTGCAGAAGAACTTCTTGGAATTGAAGTTCCAGAACGTGCAAAGTATGTTCGAGTAATTGCATCTGAATTAAACAGATGTATTTACATCATGTACTGGCTTGCAATCTATGGAATCTTCTTAGGACACTCTACTATGTTTATGTGGCCTGCAGGAGATCGTGAACTCTTAATTGATCTTATGGAAAAAATGACTGGTGCTAGAGTAACACATGCACACTTTGTTCCAGGTGGAGTTAGAAATGATTTGCCACCAAACTTTGAAGATGTTTGTTTACGTCAAGTTAACTATTTTGAAAAGCGTATCAAAGAATATGCTGCAGTCTTTTATGATAATCCTATCTTAATTTCAAGAACAAGAGATACTGGAGTTTTATCTAGAGAAGATGCAATTCGATATGGAACAACTGGTTCTGTGCTTCGTGCAAGTGGTGTTGATTATGATCTTAGAATAAAGGAACCATATGATGTCTATGATGAATTAGATGTCCACACCAATGTAATGAAAGAAGGAGATTCTTATGCAAGATCCAGAATTCCATGGCTTGACATGCTTGAGAGTTGTAATATTATTAGACAAGCATTACAAAAAATGCCAAAGTCTGGTTCTGTAAGAGTAAAACTAAAACCAAATCCAAAAACTAAGGGACTTGAATCTGTCTACAAACGTGTAGAGTCTGGTAGAGGTTCACTTGGTTGCTATATTGTATCTGATGCTAAAACAGAACCATATCGAGTAAAATTGAGCGTTCCTTCTTTTAGAAACTTGATTGCTTTACCAAATCTTCTCAAAGGTGAAAAACTTGGAAATATGCCATCAGTTTATTGGAGTCTAAACTATTGGCCAGTGGAGGCAGACCGATAAATGTCAGTTATTGCACCAAATTTCAAACTTAGTGAATTTATCAAATCATTACTTGATAATGCCTTTTGGGCTGTGTTTCTATTAGTTTTGATTGGTATTCCAGCAGTGTTCATGGTTCTGTTTGTAATCGAAATGCCTGTTATCGATGGAGAATTACTTACACCATTCCTTGCATTAACTTGGATAGCGGATCCGTCACGTACTCTTCCAATTATTAAAGCATTCATGGCAACTGATATTTTCAGAGTTATGGCATTTCCAGGATTTGGATTTGCAGCACTATTGGCAGCAGCTACAATTTTTGTTGAAAGAAAGATGCTTGCAAAATTACAATTAAGAGTTGGACCTTTCTACTGTGGAAAGGTTGAAGGTATTTTACAATTGATGGGTGATGGTCTAAAATTAATCTCAAAAGAAATTATCATTCCAGCAAAAGCTGATAAACCAATTTTCTGGGCTGCACCTGTATTGTTTGTTGCAACTGCCGCAGCATTTGTTGCATTCATTCCTGTAGCACCTGGTTGGGTTGTTGCAGATGTAGAGATGGGATTGCTAGGAGTATTTGCAGTAATTGGATTCTTCCCCATTATTACAATTCTTTCTGCATGGTCTGCAAACAGCAAATTCCCATTCATTGGGGGCATCAGAGCATTATTCCAAATGGTCTCATTTGAAATTCCACTAATTTTGTCGTTATTGGGAGTTGTAATGTTAACCGGTTCTCTCAATTTATCTGAGATTGCTGCTAGTCAATCTAGTTTTCCGTGGATTGTATTTTTGCCAGTTGGTGCAATTGTATTTTTCATAACCATGCTTGCAGAGTTGGAAAGAATTCCATTTGATTTGCCAGAGGCAGAAAGTGAGATTGTAGCCGGATGGTTAACTGAATTATCTGGAATGATGTATGGACTTGTCCAATTAGGAACTTATCTCAAACTCTATGCATTTGCAGGATTGTTTGTTGTACTTTTCTTGGGTGGATGGAATGGTCCGATGGTTGTACCTCCATTCCCAGCAGAGCTTCTTGAAAAAGGAATTGAAATGGGTCCTATCACTGCAGGACCATTCCCTGGATTGCCATTATTTACTCAAGAGATGCTTAATGGTACACTTTGGTTTGTTCTAAAAACTGTAGGTGTCATATTCTTCATATTGTTACCAAGAGGTGTATTCCCAAGAATCAGAGTTGATATGTTATTGAGTCTTGGATGGACCAAATTAATTGGTCTAGCTTTCGTTAACATCTTTATTGCACTTGGCTTGCTTTACGCTGGAGTGTTAGGACCGGGAGGATTACAATAATGGGAACTGCAACTGGAATTATTCGTGCACTCAATTCTGGAATTAAACATATTGCAACAAAACGATTTACATTACGTTATCCTGAAGAGAAACTAAAGTTTGTAGGTGATGGTTATCAGTTTGATCCATCTACTGGGGTTGGAATTGCAGGATTAAAAGGACGACATATGTTATTCCATGATCACTGTACTGGTTGTCAATTGTGTTCTATTGCATGTGAAGGTGTGGCAGAAGCTATTGCAATGGTAAAAGTTCCAGAAGAACAAAAACAAAATAAAAAATCAATCATGCCTCAAATTGATTATGGAAAATGTGTTTTCTGTGGTCTTTGTGTAGATGCATGTCCATTCTATGCACTTTACATGACAAATGATTATGAATTATCTTCATTTACGAAAGAAGGTTTGATTTACACCCCTGCACAACTTCAGGTAAAACCATATGTTGCTCAGGACAGTGAAATCCAAATATCTGATAGAGGTGCAACACATGGCTGATGCAGCATTTCTTGCATTAACTGTAATTACAATTGGTTCAGCAATTGCTGCACTAGAATTACGTTCGTTGATTTATGGTTCTATTGCTTTGATGGGAACTTTGGGTGGAATAGCCGGATTCTTTTTCTTGCTTGATGCACCATTTGTTGCATTATTCCAATTAGCTGTCTATGTAGGTTCCATTGCTGTTTTGATTTTGTTTACTGTGATGTTAGTAAAAAGAGAATTAATCTTCAAAAAAATTGAAGATAAAAGAAGGAAATTTGCAGGTATTGGTTTGATGCTTGTGATTATGGTTTCATTAGGGGCAGTATTTTTGGATTCAGGAATCAAAACAATAACTACTGATGAACCTGCAACTGACTTTAGAGATATAGGAACTGACTTTGTAACGTATTATTGGCCTGCATTAATCTTGATGGGATTATTACTTGCTGGCTCTGTTACTGGTGCACTAATTTTAGCCAAACGTGAGGATGTGGAGAATGACCAGCGAGCTAGTTGATTTCACACTTGTATCTGTAGCCTTACTTGGCATAGGAATCTATGGCCTTGCAGTTAAACGTAACTTTATCAGAATGCTATTTGCCGTTGAAATCATAATCAACGCAGCAAATTTGAATATAGTTGCATTTGGTAGATTCTTACCTCATAGTGGTGGCCAAACCATGGCATTATTCTCCATTGCAATTGCTGCAGCAGAAGTTGCAGTTGGACTATCATTAATCATTGTAGCATACAGAATGTATCAGAATGTCGATATTGCAGACTTCAGGAGCTTGAAAGGATAATGGAATACGCATTACTACAGGCAGTTTTCTTGCCACTATTATTATCACCAGTAGCATACATTATCGGTAGAAAAGTAGGACCAACTCCTGCAATGTGGTTTACATTTGCAATTTTGTTATACACTACAATTCTTGTAATCAATGCAGCACTTTCTGGAACCGTAGAAGAACATTACCCATGGACTGAACAGTTTGGTGAGTTTGGTTTCTTACTGGATGGATTGGCATCTCCGTTTGCAATTATCATCTATGTGCTGTCTACAATCTTAGCACTCTACTCAAAACCATATATGATTCACAAATTCCATGAACAATTTGAGGAAGAAAAGAATCTCCATAGTTCTGGAAGTGGCCAAACTTCAGTTGTTGAATCTTCATCTCTATCTGATTATGTAAATGCAAAATCTGGTCTTTACTTTGCACTCTATCTTGTATTTGCAATGGGAATGCTTGGAACAGTTCTTGCAACAAACTTGATTGAATTTTACATCTTCTTTGAAGTGATGTTGATTCCTGGTTTCTTCTTGGTTGCTCTTTGGGGTGATGGTCCACGAAGAAAGATTGGTTTAATGTTCCTGTTTTGGACTCATGCCGGTGCAGTTGTTTTACTCTTAGGATTTTTGATGATAGGGCTTACTATTGGCAGCTTTGACTTTGCAGATATTCAAGAATCTGAAATCCCTGCAGACATTGCGATGTATTCTGCTGTTGCGATTTCAATAGGACTTGGGGTCAAACTAGCAGTCTTTATGTTCCATGTTTGGTTACCATACGTCCACGGCTCAGCACCTACCCCAATCAGTGCATTGTTGTCACCTGCAATGATCGGAATTGGAGCTTATGGTCTTTTCAGATTAATTGTAGAATTTTTACCCTTAACATTTGCAGAACTTTCAATTTGGTTCCATATCTGGGGTCTTGTCACTATGATTTATGGTGGCGCAATGGCGTTAATGCAAGATGATCTAAAACGTCTCCTTGCTTATTCTAGTATCAGTCAGATGGGCTATCTTTTGTTTGGAATTGGTTCTATGTCCTCACTTGGTCTTACAGGCGCAGAGATGATGTATGTAACACACGGAATTGGAAAAGGCATTCTCTTCATGATGGCGGGAATTATTATTGTTAAAGTTGGAACTAGAAGTATTTCAAAATTAGGCGGATTAGCAGGAAAGATGCCTATTACTGCAGTATGTGCAGTTATTGGTGCATTGACTATCATGGGAGTTCCACCAACAAGTGGCTTTATGGGAGAATGGATTCTATTTTACGGTGCATTAGAGACTGCCATCGAAGAAGGTTCAACATTAAGAGCTGTAACATTTGGTTTGGGTCTTGTTGCAACTGCACTTACAATGTCTTACATGCTTTGGATGCTAAAACGTGTCTTCTTTGGAAAGACTCCAGAACATCTAGAAAATGTCAAAGAAGGAAGTTGGTACATGACAGCTCCAATGATGGTATTAGCAGGCTTCTCAATTGTAGTTGGTATTTATCCAGATATTTTCTTGAAGACAATTATTCCATACATGAACGGAGTGTTGGGAGTATAGATTATGGCAACCGAAGCTATTGGATTACCATTTGAAGTTGGAGCTGCAAGTGCTTGGCTAGTTTGGATTTTACCCTTTGCAGCTGCAATGATTATGCCAGGAATTGGAAAATTATCCAAGAATGCAACTGGCTTTGTTGCAGTTGGTTTTGCATTAATGAGTGCTCTTTCTGCAGCATCAATGCTACCAATGGCTTTAGAAGCACATGAAATTCATGATCAAATAATGTGGATTGAGGCAATTGGTCTCAAAGCAGGTGTTCTAGCTGATCCACTTTCAATAATTATGGCAAATGTAGTTGGTTGGATTTCCTTCTTGATTATGATTTACAGTACTGGTTACATGAAAGGTGACAAAGACATTACAAGATTCTGGTTCTGGATGATGTTCTTTATTGGTTCAATGCAATTGATTGTCTTGTCTGATAACTTGTTGCAAGTATTCTTTGGATGGGAAGGTGTAGGACTTGCATCATATGCTTTGATCAGCTTTTGGTATCGTGACAAAAAGAAAGATCATGTTGGTACAGAAGGACGTACTGTTCTAGGAATGTTAGATTACTATGCACCAACACACGCTGGAATGAAGGCCTTCATCATGACCAAGGTTGGAGATGTAATGATGATTGCAGGTATGCTTTTGATATTCTTATTTGCAGGAACATTTGGATTCAAGGAATTAATGGGTTCTACTGATTGGGCAATGGCTATGAATGCTCAAGGATTGTTAGTTCCTGCATTTGTTTTGTTATTTGGCGGAGCTGTAGGAAAATCTGCACAATTCCCACTAAATGAATGGTTACTAGAAGCAATGACTGGTCCAACTGCAGTTTCTGCATTAATTCACGCTGCTACAATGGTAAAAGCAGGTGTCTTCTTGGTTGCAAGAATTGGTCCACTTGTATTTGCATTGGGTGCTGCAGGAATTATGGCAGATCAGTTCTTTGAAATTGTTGCTTGGGTTGGTGCTATCACTGCATTATTACTTGCAACACAAGGTATGGTTAATCCTGAAATTAAGAAAGTCCTTGCTTATTCAACAGGTTCACAAATTGGTTACATGATGATGGCATTAGGTGTTGCAGGACTATCTCACCAATATGTAGATGGTTACACTGCAGGATTTTTCCATTTGATTTCTCACGCTATGTTCAAGGCTTCATTGTTTATGGCAGCAGGTTCTTTGTTGCATATTGTTGGTTCTAGATTCATGACTGATATGGGTGGTTTAAGAAAACAGATGAAGAAAACTTATGCATTCATGTGGGCTGCAGGACTTGGTTTGATGGGTGCTCCATTTATCACAACAGGTTTCTGGAGTAAAGATGCAATCTTTGCAGCAGTCTATGAATCAGGTAATGAATGGGCTTTACCACTATACATAATTGCAGTACTTACTGCTATCATAACTGCATTTTATACAACAAGAATGATTGGTATGGTCTTCTTTGGAAAGAAGAGTAGACATATCGAAAAGATGGAAGAAGAAGGACATCACATTCATGAAGCATCTTTATCAATGTGGGTTCCATATGGAATTCTTGCAGTTCTTACAATCGGTATTGGGCTTATTGGATTATCTACTGAAGAAGGATTGCATCACTTGTTTACTGATTATCTTGAACACTCATTTGGTATTCACACTGCTCATGGTACTGATGAAGCATCAATACTACCAGAATTCTTACAAGGACTTAACCCAGTTGCACTTGGTTCATCATTAGTAGCATTTGCAACAGGTATAGGACTTGGGTACATATTTTACATTGGAAGATGGGTTGATCCAGTGAAATTTATCAATTCAAATATTTTCTTTTATGCAATTCACAAAGTTATCTTAAACAGATGGTATCTTAATGCAATAATCTACTGGTGCTTTGTAGTGGCACCACTGTGGTTGGCAAGAGCAATTTCACGATACTTTGAAAAGACGGCTATCGATTACGGTATGAATGCTGGAGTTCAAAAAGCAGTTGGTTGGAGTGCCAAAGTTGTCCAAGGAACTCAAACCGGTGTTTCACAATCATATCTATTCGTATTTGGAGCAGGATTACTATTTGTAGTTCTGATATTGTTGATATAGGAGAATTATGAAATGATCGAAATTACTTCAACTCCATTGATAATAATTGCAATTTTGGGTACCGTTGGAATTCTTCTTCCAATAATCAGCATTGCAAGAAAAGAAAAAGGTTCTAATTCATTTTATGCAGTAATTGCATTTGCAGCCCTAATTGTATCCATGGGATATGTTGGATATCAATTCATTAATGAAAACATTGCTTCATCTGCTCTTTTCTCAGAGGATGTAATTGTTGATGATGCCTTTGGAGGTTTCTTTGCAATTGCAATGTTAATTGTTGCTGTATTCACAACTGTTGGCTCTTTCAATTATATGAGAAAACATAATTCGCCTGCTGTTTACTACTCACTAATTTTACTTGCCACCATTGGTATGGTGCTTGTTGCATATTCAACTGATTTGATCATGCTATTTGTTGCATGGGAGCTAATGAGTATTCCAACATACATTTTGGTTGGATATATGAAAAAGAATCCAAGCTCAAACGAAGCAGCTCTGAAATATTTCTTGTTTGGTGCACTGTCTTCTGCTATCATAGTTTACGGAATTTCAATATCTTATGGATTAACTGGTTCTACAAACATTGGAGAAGTTATTCACGGTTATTCAACACTTGATCCTTCCATGTTGCCTCTTGCATTACTTTCTGTTGGAATGTTTATTGCAGGATTCGGATTCAAAATGGGTCTTGTACCATTCCATCAGTGGTTACCCGATACATATGACGGAGCTCCTCCTACCATTACTGCCTTATTAGCTGCTGCAACAAAGAAAGCAGGTTTTGCTGCAACAATTAGAATTGTAGTTCTTGGTATGGTTGTTCTAAATCTTGATTGGACACTAGCTCTTGGTATTCTTGCAGTAATGACAATGACTGTAGGAAATGTTGCCGCAATTATGCAAAAGAACATTTCAAGAATGTTGGCTTATTCCAGTATTGCACATGCAGGTTATATCCTAATTGGACTTGCAGTTGCTCCACATAGTTCTTTAGGTTTACAAGGTTCTCTGTACCAAATCATGAACCATGCTGTGATGAAAGGTGCTGCCTTTATTGCAATCGCTGGTATTGTTACAACTCTTGCAGTTACTCACATTGACAAACTAAAAGGATTAGGACGAAGAATGCCAATCACTGCTTTAGGTCTAGTTATTGCTTTGTTCGCACTTGCAGGTGTACCTCCATTATCTGGATTTTGGAGTAAATTGATGTTATTTGGAAGTGCATTAGATGCAACTTCTGCTTTATGGTGGGCACCTTGGCTTGCAATCGCTGGTGTTCTTAACAGTGCATTATCTCTTGCTTACTATGGTTGGATTACAAGAAAAATGTACTTTGAAGGAGAAACAGAAAAGAGAATTGCAGAACCAAAATCTGTAATAGCTGTAATGATCTTTTCAACAATCTTCTTAGTCGGATTTGGTGTATATCCAGAACCACTACTCAAATTTGTAGAATTTGCAACTCCAGTAATTAGTTTAGGCCTTATGCCTTAAACGAAGTAAATTTAATTAAATTATCTAGATTTATTTTTGCATCACTATCTGGGATTTTTCTTAAACCTGATCTAGCTTTTTCTGAATATTCTTTAAGCAATTCTTCCATTTTATTAAAAACATCTCTTGGATCAGAGCTTTTCTTAATTAGCAAATTGAATAACTTGTCTTCATTTTTCCAATCTAACAAATCATCTCTAATTTGATATGCAATTCCGATATTTTTCCCATATTCAGTTAAGGCTTCAATTTGTTCTTCTGTTCCATTTGCAATAATTGCACCAATTCTTGCAGCAACTTCAAAAGCTACTGCAGTTTTGTATTCTATTACTTTTAGGTAATCATCAAATGTTACATCTTCACCTGTTTCTAATCTCCCCTCTATCATTTCTCCTTCGCTCATTAACATAGCAGTTGTAGCCAAATCTTTAGTAATTCTAGCATTGTCTAATCTAGACGATATTGCAAGAATCAACCCTAGTACGAAATCACCAGTTAATACACTGGTATTGTATCCATATTTCACATGGAATGGATCTTTTTGTCTTCTCATTGTTTCATTATCAATAATATCATCATGAATGATTGATTCCATGTGAAGAAATTCAACGGCACATGATGCGGCTAGTACATTTTCATCAATTTTACCCACACTTTCAGCCGCTAAATTCAAAATAATTGGTCTGATTCGTTTACCTCCTTCTAAGGAATACTTTAGAGGTTCAATAAATTCAGATTCAGAATAAATAGACAATTCATTTTCTAACGCCTTGTCTATTCGTTGAATATATTTTCCATAGGTTTCAAGCAAAGGATTAATCTCGATATTTTTCCTGTCCAAGATGAGCCTGATCAAAAAACTTTCCCATAAGTAAATAAATCTTGGTGCTCCAGCCGGGATTTGAACCCGGGATCACTGCCTTGAAAGGGCAGTATGCTTGACCGGTCTACACCACTGGAACCCATGAAAATTCTGCATTATCATCATAAAATCTTTTGTAAACCACAAAGATTTTTTTATTGGCATTATTGATGATGAATCATGAATATAATACAGAAAATTGATGAAATGATTGAAGAGAGAAGTTTACTAAAACACCCATTTTACCAAATGTGGTCTGATGGAAAATTAACAAAGGAATCTCTTGCAGGATATTCTAAAGAATATTTTCAACTTGTGAAAGCAGTTCCTTCTTTTATGACTCCTATAATTGAAAAATCACCTGATGGCGTAATTAGTGAATTAGTTGAGAATCAACAAGAGGAATCTGATCATATTAAACCATGGATTGCTTTTGCTGGAGAACTTGGAATTTCTGAAGATGAATTGGTTTCATATTCTGGAACATCTAAAACCCAGAAAGCAGTATCTGACTTGAATCAATTAATGGATACTTTTGATGGAGGTGCATGTGCAATGTATGCATTTGAAAAAGAAATTCCAAAAATTAGCCAAACCAAACTTGATGGACTAGCAGAATTCTATGGATTGACAAGCAATGAAGCAACAGAATATTTCAAACTTCATACTGAAGCTGATATTAGACATGCTGCATCATGGAGAAATATACTTGAGAAATCTTCAGTTGATTCAGAAAAATTGATTGAAATTGCAGACAAATCAATATCTGCACAAAACTTGTTACTTGACAGTTGTTACGAAGAATACTGCTAATCTCATAACATTTTATACCTGAGAAAAAATTCCTTTGCTTAGGGCCCGTAACTCAGCTTGGTAGAGTAACCGGCTCATAACCGGTGAGCCAAGGGATCGAAGCCCTTCGGGCCCATTATTTTCAATTAGTTTTAAAATAAGCACATCAAAAATTATTTGGCCGCAATGAAGAATCAGAGTTATATCTGAATTGATGATTGGAAGGCATTTGACTGAGCTGCCAAAAATTACTTGTTGATTTGCTTTTTGACTTTTTCTAGTATCTCTTGATCAATTAGATTTTGCTCATACAGTGCTTCAGTAATCTGTAAAATATTTAGAATTGAATGCATTTTTACTCCTAATTCTAATAATGCTTCATCTGCACCTTCCATTCTGTTCACAATAACATATGCATCTTTAACTGAGATATTGACTTCTTTTAGAGATTTTATTGCATTAACCACTGACCCTCCAGTTGTTGCAACATCATCTATCATTACAACTTTCATGTTGTCATGAATTTTACCTTCAACTGATTTGGATGTTCCATAATCTTTTGGCTTGCTTCTTACATAGATCAATGGTTTGACAGTTTCAATTGCTAATGCTGATGCAATCACTAATCCTCCAGTTGGAACTGAAACAATAGAATCAAAATTATCTAATCCAATATCTTCTACAATTTGATTTTCAAGATATTTCACCATTTTTCTGAATTCTATCGGATAACTTGGTACTAATCTTAAATCAACATAATACGAACTATGCTTTCCACTTGCTAGTGTAAAGTCACCGAATTTTATAATGCCTTTTTGATGCAAAAATGTTGCAAACTCTTTTACAAATTCCATACAAAAGTTAACTACACTGGATTTATTTTGTTTTGTATTGAGTGATAATTATGCCTGAAATCTGGTTAAATTATGGAATTACAGACGTAGTTTTGGATATAAAGGCAGAAAACCTTGAACAAAAAATTGATTCTGAAGGCAAAGTTTTGGATGATTCTGCGATCAATGAAAAACTCAACACTCTTGATTTGTCAAAACCTATGGAACTAGTAGTATTACATAATTCCAAGTCTATTCTAAAAATTATCTCATCATTGTTTACATTATGTGAACAAAAGTCAAAACCATTTCCAAAAATATTAACCGATAAAAAAATCCTGAATTTAGTAAAATCTGGTCTACCTGAAGGAAGTTCAATCAATGAATTTGATAGTGTTGGAATGGAAAATTCAAATCTCGTTTTCATGGGAGAAATGGAGTTTAATGGATTGTTTGGTTATGAAACTATTTCTACTCGTCTAGTCAAAAAATTTGGTCAAGAATCAATGCTTGCAGCATATGCAAAAAGACAGGGAAATCTTCCAACACCTGGACAATATCCTGAAAGTTTGACTGAAGCAAAAAAATTCACAGATAATTTTGAAATTCAAGGAATAGAAATTATTGCAAATTCTGAGGGAATTTTAGATTTCACCATAGGTCACCCTTCAGAAACTATGTCCTCAACCAAAATTCTTGAATCTAATTCTATCAAGGATGTAGGTGAGCATAAAACAATGGTGATCAGTACTGGAAAAGATGCAAGTAATGACACTCTTGGTAATTCCTTTTCATCTCTTTGGAACTGTTCAAATGCTATCAAACAAGATGGGCTTGCAATCTTAGTGGCTGAATGTAAAGGTGGATTGGGCTCTGATGCATTACAACAATACATTGAAGATAGATTAACTATTGAACAACTAAGAAATCCTACCAAATATCTTAATGGCATGGAGGATCTCTTGTTCCTTTCTGAAATTCAAAAGAAATTTCAAATTGGTTTGGTTTCAATTTTGCCTGAATTTTATGCCAAGAAACTAAACATGATATCAATGCAGGGAATAAAATATTCTATGGATTATATTCTAAAAACACAAGGTGCACGTCAGAAAGTTGCAGTTGTAACTGATGGTGCAAGATTGCTATTACGGTAGAAAAGCTGGCAAAAAATCTGATGGTAGCGGTGCACACAAAACTGCTAAAACTATAATTCCAATATATGCAAGTTTTCTATTTCTTGAAAGTGGTGATACATCATCTAATGGGGATGCACTAGGATTTCTTGAACTCATTACAAGAATCAAAATTGCCATTAACCAATAATTCAACAAAACAAGTATTCCTATACTTCCAAAAGTTGCATATCTGTGAAGTTTTACTCCTAACAATGTTCTTGCCATATGTCCACCATCTAACTGCCAAGCTGGTAACAAATTCAAAAATGTAATTAGAAATCCTATCCATGCCGCAAACATTACGGGAGTCAAGATCACTTCATGTCCTGCTCCTCCTTTTCCAAATAATGCCAAACTAGCAGTCATCAGTAGTGGTTCTCCTTGATTCCATTCAATTAATTTTGATTCTTCAAAGAATCCTGCAGCAATTTCTGGATCTAATACTGGTGCTGTATATGCCCCATAAATTGAAACAATTACCGCAATTACTAGTCCTGCAATGGGACCCGCAATTGCAACATCAAACAAAATCTCACGATTTATGGTTAATCCTCTTGATTGAATGAATGCACCAAATGTTGGAATGCCAATAACTGGAAGACCGGGAATAAAGTATGGCCAAGTTGTTTTTAATCCATGGGCTTTTGCTGCAACAATGTGGCCAAGTTCATGAATTCCTAAAATCCCCAAAAGCGACAATGTATAGACCGCTGCCATTTCTAGAGGATCTCCAATCTCTACAATCGAATTTGTTCCAGATGTTCTGTAGTATCCATCAATCATAACAAATCCTATTACAATTGCAAACAATATTCTTGGAGTCCAAGCAGTACTCATCCATCTTCTCTGTTTTTTCGGAGAAAATTTTTGAATGATAACATATAGTCCACCATCTTCCATTTTTTCTAATTTGCAAACATAACTCATGTTTTCTAATCTCCTTGCTAATCCTTCAAACTTTGATTTGAAATCCGTATCTTGTATCTGAAACTCTAATGAAAATTCAGTTTTGGTAAAGTCACTAACTTGAAAAATTGAATTTACTAACGAAATAATCTCTTCTTGTGAGGGGTCTTCCACACTTTATGACCAGATTTTTCCATTAAATGGTCTTTTGGTTTAAAATTAAATATTGATAAAAATATCTAATATCATGCAAGTAATCCTACGTCAATTAGGAGATTGTAATATTCGAAGAGCAGAGCCAAGCGATCTAATTTCAGTAATGGAAATTAATCTAAAAACTCTACCTGAACATTATTCTGATTATTTCTATGAAAGCTTACTTGCAGAACTTCCAGAAGCTTTCATTGTTGCAGAAATTGGTGGCAAACATGTAGGATATATTATGTGTAAAACTGAATTTGGATTTTCAAATTTTAAGAAACTAGGGTTTGTAAAAAAAGGACATGTTGTGTCTATTGCCGTACTTGAGGAGCACCGAAAAAAAGGCATTGGAAATGCACTTGTTGAAGAATCTGTAAATGGTGTAAAATTAAGAAAATGCGATGAGTTCTATCTGGAGGTTAGATGTAGTAATACTGAAGCTGTAAGATTGTACGAAAAACTAGGATTCGTTATCAGACAACAACTAAATGCTTACTATCGAGATGGTGAAGATGCATATCTCATGGCAATCGAATTAAATTAGTTCAAACCAATAAATAACTCACAAAAAATTCTTCGCCATGGATAAGAGAAAAGGAATGGGCATTACCATTTTTATTTTATGTATTGGCGGCTTTTTTCTCTATGCATATTTGTTAATGTTGTCTGAATGGAGTCCTATTGTATTACAATTATCTGTACTAATGATTGCAGGTGGAATTTTAGGTGTTATAGCATGGATTGGATATGTTATGGCAACAACAAAACCTTCTCCAGCTTCGATTACTGACGATTAATTTTATTTAGAAATTTTTACATCAACAACTGTTTGATAGTATCTTGGACCAACAGCTCTGACAATTTTGGAATCTAAAATCTCTGATTTTACTGGTGTAACATTCAAGTAATGCTGTTCTGAAAGTTTGCCTGCATCTATTTTCTTATCTGCATGAATATGTGAATAATAATGAATTATGCCCCCATCTTTTGTAGTGTCAATTGCAGATTGTAAAAATTCATCAGATCTCTCTGGCAACAACATAAGTGTTCTATCTGACTTGTCTATCAGCTGTTCTTTGATAATTTTTGCTGCATCTCCATTTATAGAAATTACATCTCCTGCAAGTTTATTCAATGCAATGTTAGTCTCACACAATTTTGAAGCTATTGGGTTGATATCTAGACTATACACTGTGCATTTTTTCCTTTTTGCAGCCATTATTGAAAACATCCCTACGCCTGCAAACATGTTGGTTACTATTTCTCCATCTTGAATCAAATTTGCAATTCTTTCTCTTTCTGTTGATAGCCTAGGGGAAAAAAATGCATTTTTAACATCTACTCTAAATTTACATCCAAATTCTTTGTATTCAGTCTCAGTATTGTCTTCACCAGCAAGAATTTCTAGATCTCTTGTTCTAAAATCTCCTTCTACAGCTGATGCCTGATAGAATACACTTCGTACGATTTTTACTTCATCTAACAATGCTTTTCCAATTATTTTCTTTTTTGATAATAATGAATCTGGAATTCTTACAATGATTATTTCTCCTATTTGATCAAATGCTGAAATCAATTCATCACTTTCTTTCTCTGTAAGCACATTCTCTAGTGCTTTTTTCAACATTCGAGTCAATGCTTGTAGTAGAAATTTCCGGTTGCTTTCTGATCTTTGTCTAGTCTACTTTCTAATTTGTTTACACGTGGTCTCAAACTTTTTTCGTCTCTTCTAAATGACATATCCAGTGATTTCAAAAATCTATTCATCGCATCTGCTTTTGGTAATGGGGATGTTGCTCTACCTGCAGAACCTGACTCTCCCTCAAAAATTACCATTGAATCTGACATTAAATCCATTAATTGTAAATCGTGGTCAATAATTATTGCTGATTTTCCAAAAGAGCGGACAAATTTTTGTAAAAATTTTGCAACTGCAATTCTATCTTCTACATCTAAAAATGCTGATGGTTCATCTAATGCATACAAATCCACTTTTTGTAATAGACAAGAGGCAACTGCCACTTTTTGCAATTCTCCACCTGATAGATTTTTGATAGATTTGTTATAGAGTTTTTTAATTTTTAACGGATCAAGTATTTGCTCTTCTTCCATACTTCCTTCTACTGGATCTCCATTTGCTTTATCTAGAATCGAAATTACTTCCACATCAAGATCATTTTGAAGATATTGTGGTTTGTATGCAATTTTTATTTTTTTATCAACACTTCCAACATCTGGTTTTTCAACACCTGCTATCATTTTCATCATTGTTGTTTTACCTAATGCATTAGCACCCATAATGCCTAGAATTTCTCCTTTTCTGACTTTCCCAGGCTCAATTTCTACTGAAAATGTAGGATATTTTTTTACTAATTTGGGATATGAAACAATTTCACTTCCTTCTTGGAAGATGTCTGTAGTAGTTGATGATACATCAAAAGAAAATTTCTTATCTCGAAATCTTACGTTCTCATTTGGTAAATATCCATCTAGAAAAACATTGATTCCTACTTTGGTAGATAAAATATTTGAAACAATGCCGTATGCAGTAGGTTCTCCATATAAAACTTCGATATAATCACTTAGAAAATCTAACAACGTTAAATCGTGTTCTACAACCATTACACTTTTTCCAATTTTTGCTAAATTTTGAATTACTCTTGCAACCCCTGTTCTTTGAAAAACATCATTGTATGATGATGGTTCATCAAAAAAGTAAAACTCTGTATCTTTTGATGCTGCTGCTGCTACTGCAATTCTTTGTAATTCTCCACCGCTTAATTCCTTCAAACTTTGCTCCATAGAGTTTTCTAATCCTAATTCTTTGATCAACTCTCTTGATACTCCGCGTTCATCATATTTGTCAAGAAGTTCTTTTCCTGTTCCATCAAATGCTTCTGCAATGTGATGTACTTGTTGTGGTTTTATTGAAGCGCGGATTTGCTTTTGTTCAATTTTTTCAAAATGTTGTTTGAGTTCTGTTCCACTATAATGTTTTAAGATCTCATCCCATTCTGGAGGATTTTCATATCGTCCTAAATTTGGTTTAAGATTTCCTGATAGAATATTGACTACCGTACTTTTTCCCATTCCATTTCTGCCTAATAGTCCTACAACTTCTCCTTTCTTTGGAGTAGGTAATTTGTAAAGTCTAAAGGAATTCATCCCATACTGGTGAATTTTATCTGTAGCTAATTCACTTGCAAGATTCACAATTGTGATTGCATCAAAGGGGCATACTTTGACACAAATTCCACACCCATTACAGACATCCTCGTCTATCTGGGCTTTTTTTGACTCTTCATTTATGGTGACACATTCTGCACCTGATTTGTTAACAGGACAATATTTTATACATTCTAGACCACATTTTTGAGGCTGACATAGATCTTGATCTAATACGGCTACTCTGTGAGTCATGTTCTAATCGAGTATTTTCTTTGCTTTATACCTATTTTGAGCATTTTCAAAACCTGCGTTACGTTAATAGATGAGAATTTGGCTTGAAATTTCAAGCCGGCCATAGCGTTAGGGTGCGACCCAATCCCTTTCCGAACTTGGAAGTCAAACCTGACGTCGCTGTTGTGCTACTAAGATGCGAGAGCTCTTGGGAAGCAACGGTGCTGGCATTTTCTAATTTACAATCTATTAATATCGAGTTTTTCAAAATCTTTCATGCCAAATTGTTCTGTTTGTGGAGAAATTTGTGATAACGACATTAGATTGATGAATCACATGATGGAAAAGCATGGTTGGAGAAATCCAAATGTTGGAAAACCAGACAGAAACAGTAGAGGGTACTAACTTTTCAAATTTTGTAAGTAATCTAAAATCAATCTGACGCCAAATCCTGTAGCTCCTTTTGGATTGTATGATTTTTCTTTTGTAGCCTGTTGTGTCCATGCAACACCTGCAATGTCAATATGTATCCATGGTGTTTTTTCTATTGCATTTTTCAAAAATGCAGCTGCTGTTATGGTTCCTGCTGCTCTTCCAATACCAACATTTTTCATATCTGCAACATCTGATTTTATCATGTCCATGTAGTCTTGATTTAATGGCAACTCCCACACTTCTTCTGTTGTATTCTTTGAAGATTCTTTGATTTTCTTTTTTAATTTTTCATCATTGGATACAATTGCTGCAACGTTAGTACCAAGAGCTACAATACATGCACCTGTCAGTGTTGCAAAATCAATTATTGCCTTTGGCGAATAATGTTTTTCTCCATACGATAATGCATCAGCTAAAATCAATCTGCCTTCTGCATCTGTATTTAGAATTTCTGCTGTTTTACCACTGTATAGTTTAATGATGTCTCCTGGTCTATATGATTCTCCTCCTGGCATATTCTCAACTGAGGGTACAATTCCTACAACATTAATTGGTAGTTTTAATTCTGATACGGCTTTCATAATTCCCAATACTGTACATCCACCACATTTGTCAAATTTCATTTCATCCATTGAAGCTCCCGGTTTTAGTGAAATGCCTCCTGTGTCAAATGTTACTGCCTTTCCTACTAACACAATTGGTTTTTCATTTTTTGGTCCACGACTGTGTTCTAAAATGATTAGTCTTGGTTGATTCTTACTTCCTTGACCAACTGCTGAAATTCCACCAAAACCTTTTTTCTTTAATTCTGGTTCTGAAACTATTTTACATTTCATTTTATTTTTCTTTGACATGCTTTTTGCAAAGTTTGCCAGTGTTGTAGGAGTACATTCGTTTGGAGGTAAATTGGCAATACTTTTTGTATATATTGCACCATCTGTAACAATCTCGGAAGTTTTTACAGCTTTTGAAATTTTATTTGATTTTGAAACAATAATTGTAAGATTGGGCGATGCATCTACTTTTTCACTCTTGAATTTTTCAAATTTGTAAAGAGACATTTTGGTCCCTTCAATTATCTGAGAAACTGCTGAAACTGGTTCTGATACAAAACTTGGAGGTGATATAATTGAAAATTCAGCTAATTTCAATTCTCTGGCTTTCTGAGCAATTTTTCCTGAGACAAATCTTATGGTATCTTTAGTAAGATTCTCTTTTTTTCCTAGACCTGCAAGTAGAATTCTCTGTATAGGTTTTTTTCCAGGGATTGGAATAATGCTTAGTTTGCCTAGTTTCCCTTCCATGTCTTTAAGAGACTGATTAATCGCTGATGTTGTTTTAGTATCAAATTTTGGCAATCCCATGGGTTTGTTAGTATTTTCTAACACAAATCCACACAGAAGATTAGTTTTCTTTTTCGCAGAACTTTCAACCTTAATCTTCATATGGATTCTCTTTTTTCAAAGTATTATTTAGATTTACTTAGTTCTATCGTCTTACTATTTGTAATCAAACTAGTTGATCTTACAAAAACTGCTTTTATTGTTTTACAATCTTGATTGCATTCTTCATCAAATCTAATTTTTGATTTATTGTTTGTACTCTTTACTAAAATTGCTTTAAACAATGGTATTAGAGCAGCTCTTCCCCCATATGCTCTGTTTTTAGTAATGAACCAAAACATCTGCAATGCTGAATCATCTAAAATATCATCTCGAATTTTTTTACCTTGTTCTGAATAATGTCCAATTATTTTCAATTTTCCTCTAGAAAAAAAATTCATTATTTTTGCAAATTTTATACACAGATAACATTGATTATCAAACAAAACAATTGGATTATCTTCTTTGATTTCCATAATTATGGATAGTAGCGATCAAATTAAAATTTTACAGAAGTAGATTTTTATTCAATTTCCAAAAGAATACGATCGAATGGGGCTTAACTATTATCAAATTAAGAAAAATGTTCTCCGAGCTAGGAAATTAGTTATCAAAGGAACCAATATTGCAGGTTCTGGACATCCAGGTGGTTCCTTTTCTATGGCTGAAATTTTGGGATGTCTCTTCAACAAATATCTCAAATTTGATCCTAAAAATCCACAATGGGAAGACCGAGACCGTCTGGTACTCTCAAAAGGGCATGCCGCACCTGGATTATTCTCTAATATGGCAGTTGCAGGATATTTTCCAGAATCTGAAATTGAAACTCTGAGAAAATTTGGCAGTAAATTACAAGGACATCCAGACTTGAAATGTCCTGGAGTAGAATTTTGTGGGGGTTCTTTAGGCACAGGATTATCCTATTCAATTGGAATTGCACTTGCTGCAAAAATTGATTCTAAAGATCATCATGTCTATACTATAATCGGAGATGGTGAATCGGATGAGGGACAAGTTTGGGAAGCTGCAATGACTGCTTCTAAATACAAAGTTGATAATCTTACGGCTTTTCTAGATAGGAATTTTATTCAACAAGATTCTTACACTGAAAAAGTTATGCCACTTGATGAAAAGTTAGAAGGTGATAATCTTTCAGAAATGTGGAAAGATGCATCTCGATGGAAAACAGGTGATAAATGGAGATCCTTTGGTTGGAATGTAATTGAAATTGATGGACATAGAATTGAACAAATTGATGCTGCAATTGCAAAAGCAAATGCAACAAAAGGAGTGCCTACAATGATAATTTCTAGAACAATTAAAGGAAAATCTATAGAACATATGGAAGATAATCCTCAATGGCACGGAAAAGCTCCTGATTCTGATGTTGTTCCAATAATTAATCTTGAATTAGATTCACAATTCATGATTTCTCCATCAATCATTGCTGGCGATATGACTAATTTAGAAAATGAAGTTAAAAGATGTGTTGCTGGCAGAGCTGATTATATCCATCTTGATGTGATGGATGGACAGTTTGTTCCAACTAAAACATTTGATCATATAAAAATTAAAGAACTAAGACCTCTAACCGTAATCCCATTTGATACTCACTTGATGATCAATGAACCTGTAAAATATGTTAAGGATTACATTGATGCTGGTAGTGACATAATCACTGTACACGCAGAAGTGACTGATGAATCTAGTTTTGGTGAAATTCATGATTTATTAAAACAAAATCAAGTTGGTGTTGGTTTTTCAATAAACCCTGAAACCGAATTGCCTGAATGGTCTTACAAATTTTTACCCACACTTGATCAACTAATTGTCATGTCTGTGGTTCCAGGAAAATCTGGTCAAAAATACATTGAGGAAACTCATGAAAAAATGTCCAGACTAAATTCTATTTTAAAAGAACATAATTTTACTGGCTATATTGAGGCTGATGGAGGAGTAAATCTTGAAAATATTGGCTCTGTTTTTGTCGATGGTGCACGTGCTTTTGTTGGTGGTGGTGCAATTATTGGACAACAAGATGTTAGAGGCGCTATCAGAGATTTCAGAACTGAGGTTTTGAAATCTAGAAGACGAAGTTTACTTGATAAAGCACACGAACTAGGTGGTTCTGAATTAGTAAACAAATGGATTGGCTTACACGTAATTGGAGAAAAACAAGAACAAATTAAAAAAATTGCACAGGAGGTTGGATACATTTGAACGACCCTGTAATGACTGATATGCGTTCAGAATATTCAAAGTCATTAATTCAACTTGGTAAGGAGAATCCAAATGTTGTTGTTTTAGGTGCAGATACTACTGATTCACTAAAAACTTCTGGATTTGGAAAAGAATTCCCAAATCGATTTTTTAATGTGGGTATTGCTGAGGCAAATCTTGTAACTGTTTCAGCTGGATTAGCATTTTCTGGAAAAATTTCTTTTGCAAGTACTTATGCAATATTTTTGCCTGGAAGAGCAGTTGATCAAATCAGAAACAATGTTGCATACCCTTCTCCTCCTGGAAAAAAAGGACTAAATGTAAAATTAGTCACTTCCCATGGTGGTCTATCTGTAGGTCCAGATGGAGGCTCTCATCAACAAATTGAAGATATTGCAATTATGCGAGTAATTCCGAATTTCCGAGTCTTTATTCCTGCAGATACAGTAGCAGTTTCTAAATTGACTCAATTAATGGCAAAAGAATATGGGCCGTTTTACATGAGAATGGCAAGATCAAAAACTCCTCTTGTCCATTCAGAATCACAAGAGTTTCAAATCGGAAAAGGAATTATGTTAAGAGATGGGTCTGATTGTACAATTGCAGCATGTGGTATTACAGTTAGAATGGCTTTAGAAGCTGCTGAATCTTTACAACAAGAAGGAATTTCTTGTAGAGTCTTAGACCTGTTTTCAATCAAACCTATTGATGATGAAATTTTAGAAAAAGCTGCAAGAGAAACAGGTTGTATAGTAACTGCAGAGGAACATAATATTTTTGGTGGATTAGGCTCAGCTGTGGCAGAATCTGTTTCTGAATCTTACGCTGTACCCATTAAAAGAATTGGAGCCCAGGATATGTTTGGGGAATCTGCAAGAGATAATGAAATTCCATTACTCTTGGAGAAACATGGAATAACATCTTTTAATATAGCAAAACAAGTCAAAGAAATTAGGAGTAAAAAATTATGAAAATTTTTCTAGATACTGCCAATCTTGAATCTATTAGAAAATTCAATGATATGGGACTACTTGATGGAATTACAACTAATCCCTCATTAATGTCAAAAGAAGGAGGCAATCCAAAAGATGCCATGGCAGAGATTACAAAAATTATCAAAGGAGATGTAAGTCTAGAAGTTGTCAGTACTGATTATTCTGGAATGATGGAAGAAGGCAAACGTCTCCGTCAATATGGAGAAAACGTTGTAGTTAAAGTTCCAATGACTCCAGATGGTCTTAAAGCATGCAAATCTCTGTCTTCTGAAGGTATACCAGTAAATGTTACATTGATATTTTCTGCAAACCAGGCTTTACTTGCAGCAAAATCTGGTGCAAAATATGTTAGTCCATTTATTGGAAGATTAGATGATATTGGACAAGATGGAATGGAACTAATTAAAGAAATCAAAAAAATTTTTGAAAATTATCCTCAAACAATCAAAACTCAAATTCTTGTTGCAAGCGTTCGTCATCCATTGCATGTTATTGATGCCGCAAAAGTAGGTGCAGATGTTGCAACATTGCCTCCTGGAGTTTTAGATAAGATGATGTTACATCCGTTAACAACCATTGGTTTAGAAAATTTTCTTAAAGACTGGGAAAAACTCAAAGCTGGAAACTCTGATATCAAAATATAGAGTATCCACTAGAAAAATAAACAATAAAAATTAAAAATTGAGGCTTTTTAATTAACTACCTTTGTTTCTACTTTTCCTTGAACTAGTTCCTCTACCTGTACTTCTAGTCATTCCTTCTGTAGAAGGTCTTGCTTTAGGTTCAGGCATGTCTCCTAATTTTCTTGAACCGGTTCCACGTCCTGTATGAACCATCCTATTTGCAGTTGCTTTTTTCCTTGCTTCTTGGATCTTTCTAAATTCGTCGCCAGACCATTTTGAAGCATCTTCATCAACTTCGATAGTTCCTGTGCCTCTGCCAGTTCTAATTCTAATTTTCCCCATGTTTTATGTTAAATTATCTCGTATTTATCTAAGCTTATTTTTATGCCTAGATCTGATTTTGTTAATTTAACTGCTAATCCAACCTAATTTCTTAAAATATGCAAACATCATGATTGCTGGTGTTGCTGATGCAATGATTACAACAATGAAAGTTGTAAATGGCCCCAAAATTGTTGAATCACTTCCAATTCCTCCAGGCAAATCCACATTCATTCCATAAAATGTTCCAATTACTGTGGATGGAATTGCTAATGTAAAAATTATAGTTAAAACTGCCAAAACTTTGTTGGTTTTTTCCGTACTTAACACAAAATCTGTGTCTTTGTAAATTTCCATAGTTTCTCTTGATTCTTCCAAAGTTTCAATCACCTTATCAATATGGTCTATCACATCGTCATAATACAATACTAGTTCATCATCTTCATTTTCTGAAAATCTTTTGACATTTTTTGCAATTTCTAACACAAATTTCTTTAGTGGATTTGCAATTCTTCTTAATCTATTAATTTCTCTTCTAAGCAAGGCTATGCTTCTTGCAACTGGTTTTGTTTCATCAAACACCCTGTCTTCAATTTCATCTAGATTTGCAATCATTTTTCTTGATGTGTGAAGAAGATCATCTACTAATACATCCAAGATTTCGTGAAGTAACAATCCTGAGGATTTTTCCAATAACTTGTTTTTTCTTTGTTGATCTGTATCAGATTTACAAATATCTACTAATTCTACCAATGGTTTGAGATCTCCTTGATGAACTGTTACTATGAAATCTTTTCCTACAAATATTGATAATTGACTATTCTTTGATATTGCTATTTTTTGTGCAAGTGGTGGGAAATGAAGAATTACAAAGAAATGATCATCATAACTATCTAATTTTGGAAGTTCAAATTTAGTCATACAATCTTCTATGTTTAATGCATTGAAATTGTATTTTTGAGCCAATTTTTCAACATCGTTTCTGTCTGGATTTTGCAAATCAATCCATACAAATTTCTCTCCTTGAATAGTTTCCATCTTCCTTTCAACAGTACTCTCTATTGATTTTCTACCTGAACGTAATCTGTTGGTGATGAATCCTTTCTTCATGTTGAAAAATACCCTGATCTAACAAATTTAAAGCGATCGCTATAGTTGTTCTTGAAAATTATGATTTACTTGAAAAGTTGTTGTATTAAATTTGAGGCTAACCTATTTGATTTATTCATTGTACCCATGGGAGTAAATAGTTAGTTCCTGCATAGACTAGTGCAATAGAAATTCCCATTGCAATCCACCATTTTCGCATACTCTGATTCTAACCTAGTCAATAATAAATCTACAGCTCTATTTCCAACAAAATCTTAAAGATTATTACAGGATAAACAAATTTTATTTTTTGTGGCCTTCGTAGTACAGTGGTTAGTATAGAGGATTGTGGATCCTCGGACAGGAGTTCGATTCCCCTCGAGGGCCCTCTATAATTTTAAAAAATTCCAAACTTACTAGATTCCATCTCTTCTTTAATTGCTAGCTTGAATCTAGGTGATTTTGTCTCTACATTTTTTGTTAGCCATGCCAAAAATTTCTTGTCAGTTCCTTTCCCTTTTAATTTCTCAAAATCAGGACCCATCATTTCCATCAATTTTTGAATCAATGATTTATTGACACTCAATACAAAAAAATGCCATCCAAAAGCAAATTCTGAATCTGTCATTACAAAATCTTCTTCACCATGAACCATTTCTTCTAAAAGTGATAATTGATGAGTTAGCGCTTTACTAGTTTTATCATAATCTACAGCAGAAACATTGATGTTTAATCTGCTTTCCATATTTCACTTACATAAAAACAAAATAAAAGGATTACACAAATTATTCTTTTAATAGATGTTCAAAATCTATGTCAAAATGCATCTTCATGATGTTGATGTATGTTTTAATAGATTCTGGAATTTCATCACCACACACCACACCTAGTTTTTTTGCATTAATCCAAATTGTCAAAGTTTGGATAATGGTTAAAAATCGATCATTTTTGATTTCAGGCGAACCAATAGATTTAGTATATCTTTCAGCAAATTCCCATGCCGTAACAAAATCAACACATTTGACACCAAATACTGCCAAAAGTTGTTCTTGCATGTTTTTTGCCTTTTTGAAAGGAATTTGATTTAGAATGTATGGAAAATTTACTTTATCTGGAAGGCAATCAGGAAGAGGTCCCCAGATTGTAATGATTTTAGTTCCTGATTTAAGATTTTCAAATTTTTCTAACATTTTACTTATTACATCTTCATCAGTAAACCAAAACAAAATTACCGAAGCCGATGAAATATCTGCTTCTTCAATATTTTGACACACTAATTCTCCTTTACTATTTTTATCTTCTAGTCTTTTCTTTGAATTTTGTATTTTTTCTAAATTATTATCAATCCCTATTGCTTTTTTTACATGAAACTCATTTATGGCTATTTCAATTCCTTTTTCATCATTACAACCTAAATGAAAAAAAATATCTTCACTACCTAAACCCACAAATCTGAAAATTTCTCTAAATGCTTTTTCAGGTAATTGAACATCTTCTCCACTGAGTAAATTATCTGGAAGTGTTTCTAAATATTCTTCAATTTTCATTATGTTTGATACATTTGTAGAGAATTTATTCTCTTATGCTTTCTAGTTTTGAAACAGCTTGCCATAATTGTGTTCGGACATATGATGGCATGTTTGGATCTTGTGTAACATCATCTAGTAAACTAATTGTATTTGCGGCTCTGACTGATAATGAATATTCTTGATTATTTAGATCAGCAATCAAATCTGTAATTGATTTTTTTATTGTTTTTGGAGTAGAATTACTTGATGTGATCTGTTCTAATGTTTCAATCGCTTCTTTCATTGATTCTTTATTTTGAGTATCATCAGCCATTTTTTACACCTTTTCTTAAAAATTAGCAGAATATAGTTATATCTCTACAAAGACATTGTCTGATTCGACAACTACATTGTATGAGGTTAAATCTCTAATTTTTGCTGGAAATTTAACTAATTTTCCTGTTTTACAATCAAATTCTGCTGCATGCCATCCACAGGTAATTGTACATCCATCTAATTTTCCTTCGGATAGACTGGAACCTGAATGTGTGCAAGAATCATCTGTAGCACAATATTCTCCATCAATATTTGCAACTAAGATATCTCTACCATCAATTGAAACTTTGATCATTTTTCCAGGCAGAATTTCAGATGTTTTACCAGCTATAATTTTTCCCATCGAAGTTTTTATTCGATTATTCTTAATAATTTTTTGTACTTTATGAATCTAAAAATTAGAGATGCAATTAATTCAGACAAAAATATTGTTTTAAAATTTTGTAAGAACACTTTTTCATGGGGTGATTATATTGAACATGTTTGGGATTTTTGGATCTCTGAAGGTCATTTGTTTTTAGCAGAAAAAGAATACCCTGTAGGCATATGCCATGCTCTTTATTCAAAAGATCAAATTTGGATAGAAGGGATTAGAGTTGATCCTTCTTTTCGTCGTCAAAATATTGCATCCAAATTGATCACATATGCTGAAACCATTGGAAAAGACAAAGATCTTTCTTTTTCTTATATGCTGATTGATACTGAAAATTCCATATCTCTTTCTATGGCTAATTCACTAATGTATGATATTTTTCAAACCTGGAATTTTTATTCACTTGCTCCAAAAATTAACTCAATTAATAATGTCACATTTGAAAAATCTCTTAATCTGCAACTTTATTCTCATTATGTGAAATCTTGGAGATGGTTTCCAATTGATAGAAAAACCATGAACACTTTATCTGAAAAAAACAGTATTGTGAAATCTTGTGTTGCAAAGAAAAACTCTGTTGCTATTCTTTGTGATTCTGAACATTTTGACAAAACTTTGATTGTAACTTTGTTTTCTCATTCAGATGAATCTGTTTTGGATTTACTTTCATTTATCCAAAATTTAGGTACAGAAAAAAATTATGAACGAATTCAAATTTTAACTCAAGAGAAATTACCTCTTTTTGATACATTAGAACATAAAATATCATTTCATTTGATGAAGAAATCTTTAGACTAAGATTTCACAATCTTTATTGTATTGTTTAATTTCCCTAAATTTTCAATTTCCATTTCAACTTTGTCTCCATCTTTCAAAAATACTGCATTAGGTTTGTTGAGCATTACCCCAGCTGGCGTACCTGTAGAAATAATGTCTCCTTTTTCTAATGTCATTACTTTGGAAATTTTTGAAACTATTTCTGGAATTTTAATAAACATGTTATTTGTTGATGAATTTTGTCTCATCTCTCCATTAATTTTGGTAGTCATTTTCAAATTTTGAGGATCTTGGATTTCATCTTTTGTTGTTATCCATGGACCACAAGGAGCAAAAGAATCAAAACTTTTTCCTCTTGTAAATTGTTTATCTTTGAATTGAATGTCTCTTGCTGAAACATCATTGAATACCATATAGCCAAATATTGCATCATTGGCATCATCTATGCTAATATTTTTACAATTTTTACCAATAATCAGGGCTAATTCAATTTCATAGTCTAATTGAGTCACAAAATCAGGACATACAATATTTGAATTTGTACTGTTTAACGCTGTTCGTGGTTTGATAACAATGGCAGGATCTTCTGGCGCTTGTAATCCTTGTTCTTTTGCATGATCTACATAATTGAATGCCAAACAAATGATTTTGTTTGGATTTGGAATTGGTGACAATAATTTGAATTTTGAAATGTTTTCTTCGTATGGAAGATCCTTAATTTTATTTTTAATTTCATCAAACCACCCGTCAAAAAGAAAATCTTTTACATTTTGTGGAATGGGAACTCCTGTTAAGTAAGTAATTTCATCTTTTGTAGATACTTTGTCTCCTTTAACAAAACCATATGTTTCGTTATTTCCATATGACAATCGTGCAATTTTCATTATTACTCACTTGTGTGTAAAAATTGCTTGATTCTGTGAATCCTTTCTACAATACCCAAATCTAACAAATTGAATTTCTTCTCCTTCCTTTAATTGTAGATAATGTGGTTCTGTATAAACGTCTAATTCTTCTAAACTATTTTCATTAAACTCTTCACCATTGAATAAAATTTTTGGAATAATCATTTTAATCTCATGAGCTGTTTTTTGAGGAACCCATTGAATTTTCAAAATGTTGTCTGTTTTACCATTTTCTACAAATTCTCCTTCTAATTCAATTCCTGATTTTTTAATTAATACATTACCTAAACCTAAAAGTCTGATTTCTGTCCCTTCTTTGATATTTTGCACATCGTCACCAGAAATGTAAAAATTTCCATCTACATCGATTTTTCTTTTACCCATATCGTTTACTGGATGATTTGAAATTTCAACTGATGACAATGATAAGTTATTCACTTTGAGCTTTTTGGCATTACTTACCATGAATAATCTGATACTGTTTGCATCTACAAATTTTCTGTTAAATGCTTCAAGTGAATCAAATGGTGCTAAGGTGTTGGCTTTTGTTAATCCTAAAGACATGATAAATTTTCTAATGGCCTCGGGCTTGATGCCTCTTCTTCTTAATGCCTCTAGTGTGGGTAATCTTGGATCATCATACCATGATACCTTTCCTTCTTCAATCAAAGGTTTGATAATTCTTTTAGAAATGGGCATTCCTTTGAATTCTAACCTTGAGAAAAATCCTTGGATTGGTTTTCGCATGTTAAGAGCATCTAATATTGCATCGATTAACTCTTTTCTGAGTTCAAATTCTTTTGAACGAAATGCATGAGTTACCCCGTCAATGCTGTCTTCGATGGCAACTGCCATATCATAACTTGGCCAAATTCTATATTTTTCTCCCAATGTGTAATGCTTGCCTTCAATAATTCTAAATAATACAGGATCACGCATTACTGCATTATCTGCTTCCATATTTCCACGATATCTCACAATTGCATCTCCAGGTTTGAATTTTTGATTCATCTTCTCCCAATTTTTAATATTTTTTTCAATATCTTCTCTACTGCATTTACAAGCTTTTCTTTCTCTCCTGTTTTTGCTTATGTCTTCCCTTTTACAAGTACAAACGTAAGCATTTCCAGAATTAATTAATTCATTTCCTTTCTCATAAAATAATTCCATATCATCTGATGTACTTTTTACAACATCAAATTCAATTCCTAACCATTCTAATCCTACTTTGATTGCTGCATGATACTCCATTCTTTCTGCTTCTGGATTTGTATCATCCATTCTAAGGATGAATTTACCTCCATACATTTTGGCGTATTCTGAGTTAATGATGGCAGCTTTTGCATGACCAATATGTGGATATCCATTTGGTTCTGGAGGAAATCTTGTTATCACTTTACCCTGTTCTGCACCTTTTAGTTCTGGAAGACCCTCTCTTTCTTCAATTTTTTCTTTGGGTGTTAGCAGTTCTGGAAAATTTTCCTTAATTTCTTTTTCTTGTTCTTCAGATGATAATTGATTAACTGATGCAACAATTTCTGAAATTTCTGGTGATATCTCTTTTACCTTACTTCTAAATTCTGGTTTTGTTCCGAGAATTTTCCCTAAAATAATTTTATCTCTGGTTTCCCCACCATGCTCAAAAGCATTTTGCAGAGACATTTTTCTTATCTCTTTTCTCAATTCTTCATCCATGCTAATCTAACCTGTTGTGTCTATACGCTTCTTTTAACAACAAAATCTAATAATGAAATTAATTCTGATTTTGAAGGACCTGAATACATCGCTAATGATTTTTCAGCTTTTTCTGCATATTTTAGAGCCTGTTTTCTTACATTTTGCTCAATACCTAGGGATCTAATGACTTCAACCGCTTTGCTCAGATCTGTTTTTGAAATTTCTGAATTTCCAAATGCTTTTAGAATGATTTTTTTATCTTTACCTTTTGCTAATTTGATTGCCATTAGAATTGGAAGTGATTTTTTGCCTTCCCTAAGATCATTGCCTACTGGCTTTTTGGTAATTTTAGGATCGCCCATGACCCCAATAAGATCATCAGTGATTTGAAATGCTATTCCTAAATTCCTTCCAAATGATGAAAGATTCGAAATATCTTTTGCCTTACTTGTTGCACAAATTGCTCCCATTGCACAAGATACATCAAACAGTGCAGCCGTTTTTTTACCTATCATTGTAATGTATTCTGCTTGCGATGGTATCTTTTTCTCCTCTGCCATTTTGATATCTAGTAATTGACCTTCACATACATCTACACAAGCTTTTGCAAGTCTTGATACTAGTTGAGTAGTTGCATCTGTTGATAATTTTGAATCTGTGATTACTTGAAATGCTTTTGAAAATAATACATCTCCTGCAAGAATTGCTATTGGCATTCCAAATTTTTTATGAACTGTTGGCACCCCATGTCGCATTTCATCATTATCCATAATGTCGTCATGAACTAATGTAAAATTATGTACCATTTCTACTGCACTTGCTGCAGGCATTGCATTGGAGACTTTTCCTTTTAAAATTTGACAACTTCTAATTACCATATATGGTCTGAGCCTCTTTCCTCCATTCACGATTAGATGCCCTGCAGCATCATAGAGTTTCTTTGGATTTCCTTTTAGTTTTGAATTAAGATATTTGTTGACGGTTTTTGCGTTTTGTTCCATTTGTTTAGTTTTTTTCATTTACTAATCTCCATTTGTCTACTGGTAGATGAACCTTGATTGCCTTTTGTAATTCATCATTAATTTCACTATTCATCCACGTAGATAAGATATTTGCATGCTTTTCAAGCATAGATTTATCCGATTTTTCTAATAATTGGAGGGCAATTAACATCCACGGACAATAAATTTCTGGCTTAATCCTTATTTCTTCAAGTAATTCTTTAGGTGACATCCATTTAATTTCATCAATTTCTCCTTTGATTTCTTTTAGTTCTGTTGATTTGTCTATAATCCCAATTAATGTCCCACAAATTTCATTTTCAGAACCCACATTTTTGTAGGGAACATGATATTCAAATTTATGTAAATAATCTAAAGTACCTGTAATTCCTAATTCTTCAGGCATTCTTCTTTCTCCTGACGAAACATACGTTTCTGATTCTCTTGGATGGCTTGCAAATGTTCCGTCCCAATCATTTGGCCATAACATTTTTTCTTTAGCTCTTCTTGTAAGAACCAGCCTTCCTTCATTATCAAACAACAAGGCCGTAAATGCTCTATGTAATTTCCCATTTGGCAAGTGACATTTTACTTTCTCTTCTTTACCTATTGGATTATCATTTTCATCAACTAAAATCACAAATTCTTCAGACATTTCTTTTACCTCTAAACAGTGTTCCTTCAAATGTCCTATTTTTAACCGCTTTCACAATTCTTTCAGGCTTGTTACCGTTTACAAAGAAAACGTTTAATCCACTCTTGGCAATTTTTAATGCTTCTTCTACTTTTCTAGTCATTCCTCCAGTAACATCCATTTTATTTTCAGAAATTGTTGGTCGTTCTCCATGTAATTCATAGATTAATTTTTTTGATTTTAAATCAGAATACAATCCATCTTCGTTTAATGCAAAAATACAGAGTCTTGGCTTTAGGATTTTTGCAAGATGAGTCATAATTTTATCGCCTGATAAAATGTATGTTTTTTTCTGACCAAACCATAACGCATCTCCATATGTGACTGGAATTAGACCTGACTTGGCAATTTTTTCGATTTCTTTAATTTTTTTTGTAATTGGTTTATTTCCATCCATAAAATCTGTTGGTGGAAGACAGTATGGATTTAGTTTGTTTTTTAACATTGAATCTAAAATAATTTTATTTAATTCAATCATTGAATTTTTAACTATGGAAACTCCTCTGAGATTATATTTTCTCTCTTTTGTATGCATATCGTATTTTACCGACCAATAATGTCCATAGGAGCCGCCTCCATGAACAATGATGATTGGTTCTTCAATTTTCCTTAAACTTTTAGCAAGATTTTCTATTGTTTTTTTCCTAGGTGAAAGTGGTTTTTCTTTATTTGTAATTATTGATCCTCCTAATTTGATTAGAATCATGTTGTTCAAAATTAATTGATCAATTAAAAAGTATCCAGTCCTCTAAAATCAATTTTCACAGAAAAACATTCGTAATTCTCATCTTTGAATTGTTTCATAGTTTCTTTGAGATTTAGTTCATCAGTTAATGATATGATGCACCCCCCTCCTCCAGCACCAGTAATTTTTGCACCGTATGATTTGTCTTGACCAATTTTTACCATCTTTCTTAGTTTTTCATTTGAAATCCCTATTGTCTCTAAATATTCTTGATTTTCTGATATTTTTTTTCCTAGTTCTTTTAAATTATTTTCTTTTAATATATTCAAAACATTTTCTACTAATTTTGATTCTTTATTGCATAGTTCAGAAAATCTCTCTTCATTTTTTTCTTTAAATTGTTTTACTCCTTCTACTACTGATTTAGTTGAATGCTCTATGTTTGAATTAGCAATAACTAGATGAAAATTAGGCTCGGATTCTATTTTATTAAACCCGTTTTCTTTGCCATACTCCATAATTCCTCCATATGTACAAACAGTACAATCTGCACCAGATGTATTTTCAAAAATAGTTTTTTCAGCTTCAATAGCTAGTTCCAAAATTTCTTTTTTAGATGTTTTTTTAAATAGTCGTGATATTGCTGCAGCCCCTGCAACACAACATGCTGATGATGATCCTAGACCTACTCCTAATGGAATTTCAGATTCTACAAAAATTTTAATTCCACAATTTTGATTTTTTGTAAATTTGTTTGCCAAAAAATAAAATGGTTTTAATGGTGAATTAATTTCAGAAATTCTTTTGTCGCATTCTAGTTCTAACTCCCCAATGTTTGATTTAATTGAAATCTTTTTTTCTTTAATAATCTCTGCAGTAACTGTGATTCTTTTATCAATTGCACATAGAATTGCTTTAACACCATAAACAACAAAGTGTTCTCCAAAAAGAATAACTTTTGCAGGTGCAGAAGCTTTGGATTTCAATAGGACACTTAATTCTAAAGATTATTCGATTTCTTCTTCGGTAATTTTTGTTTCAAAATCATCGATTTCATTTTTCATTGGATCGTCTTCTTTTAATTCTCCTTTTTCAATTAAGACTTGACGTACCAATAACCAGTAAACTGTTGCAAGAGCTTTTCTTCCTCTATTATTTGCTGGAATAATCACATCTAGATTTGATGTGATGTTGTCTGTATTTGCAATTCCGATAATTGGAATACCTGCATTTGTTGCTTCAATGATAGCTTGTTCATCTACTTGTGGGTCTGAAATTAAAACTAATTTTGGTTCAATGTAATATGGCAATGATGGATTGGTTAATGTTCCTGGCATGAATCTTCCAAGTAATTTCTTTGAGCCTAAACTTTCACAGAATTTTTCAATTGGAGTCTCTGCATATTGTCTTCCTGAGCAAACTATGAGGTTTTCTGCTCCTAATCTATTGATGAATTTGGCTGCAGTTTGAATTTTTTCTAAAGTAATGTCCAAATCAAGCATGTACAACCCTTCTGGGCTGGCTTTTGTGATGAATGGTTTCATGAATTTTGTCTTTACTTGTGTTCCTACCCTGATCCCAGTAGCTAGAACTTTCTTTTTGATGTCTGTTGCTTCAGCTTGTTGACTCATGACGATTTTAAATCTCTGCCATACCGCGTATTAAATCATGCTCTGATAGTCGTAATAATTCATTAAGTTTAGCTACTCTTTCTCCTCCTACAATGCCTACTTTGAGCATTTTTGACTTTGTAGCAAGACCAATATGGGATATTTGTGAGTCTGTAGACTCTCCAGATCTGTGTGAAGTAATTAATTTGATGTTGTTTTGAGTTGCCTCATCAGCAAATTCTAATGCATCAAAAAGACTCCCTGCTTGATTTACTTTTAATATTGCAGCATTACATGATTTTCCATCAATAGCCTTCTTCAGAATATTCTTGTTTGTGACAGTTAGATCATCCCCTGTTACCAGTGTGTCTGGGAATTTTTTTGTTAGTTCTGCCATGTCCTCAAAAGCCTCCTCATGAACTGCATCTTCTGCATAAATTAATTTGAATTTTTCAATAATGTTTGCTGCAAAATCAATTTGTTCTCCTGTAGAATTCTCAAATCCTGCTCTATCGTAAATATATTTTGTTTTTTCTTCATCCCATTGTGTTGATGATGCAAAGTCTACTCCTAAGGATACTTCTTTTCCTAAAGTAAATCCTAAATTCTCACAAGCCTTTGCAGAAATTTCTAATGCTTTTTGATTGTCTAATTTTGGTGCCCATCCACCTTCATCTCCTCTACCATTTGTAAAATTAGGATCTTCTTTTTCTAAAACTCTACGAAGTTCTTTATGAACTGACAAATTAATTTCAATAGATTCCTCGATAGTTTTTGAGCCTGTAGCACAAATCAGAATTTCTTGTATGTCTGGAGTTCCAGGACCTGCATGAGCTCCTCCTCCTAAAATATTTCCTAATGGAAATGGAAATTTGAATGAAGATTCAGATGATAATATTTTAAACAATGGTTCTCCTGATGCTTTCGCAGCTGATTCCATTGATGCAATTGTTACTGCAAATGCTAATGCCCCTCCAATAACAGAATAATTTTCAGTTCCGTCTAATTCTTTTAGGATATCGTGGATTCCTTTCAGATCAGATGATTCTAATCCAACAAATTTTTGAGCATTTTCTTTTAAGATCTTTAAACTTTCTTCTGGTTTTCCATTAGGAAAACTTACTGCTTCATATTTCCCTACACTCGCTCCAGAAGGAGCACATACTCTTCCTAAAAATTGATTATCTGAATGAACATCTATTTCAACTGTTTTACTTCCTCTACTATTGTATAGAATACGTCCTTCGATTGAAGAAATCTTGGCCAAATTATTCTAGCTCAGATTGAACTTCTTGTTTTCTTCTTTGAATTGCTTCGTAGAATGGGATTACTTGTTGTATTGTTTCTACGGTAGTCAAAAGCATTCTTCTACAACAATACCTTTCAAGACCTAAGGAATCAAGAGTTTTTGTAGGATCTTCCCCTGCTTTAATTTTATTTTGATAATCTTCAAATTTATCAGCAATTAATTTTCCACAAGTTAAACATCTAACAGGAATTAACACGAACGAAAAAGTAACCAAGGATTATAAAAACCATGCAAGAAAAATTCCTTGCGGACGTCGCCCAGCCTGGCCAAAGGCGCTAGCTTGAGGGGCTAGTCTCTCAGGAGTTCGTGGGTTCAAATCCCATCGTCCGCACTAGGCCTATTTCTCTAATTTCTCTAAAATCTTGATTAATTCTGTTCGTCTTTTTTCTTCAGTAATAACCGATCTGACATCATCAACTAGAATTCGGTTTACATCAATTTTTCTTCGTGCTTCTTTTACTACCTTATCGTACATTGAGAAAGTGTAAAGTTGAAGATACAAACTTTCCATTACTTCAAATAATCTTGTTGCCTCATCAATTTTATCCATTCTGATTTTATCAAATACCTGTCTTTTCAATTCTCCAATACAATCCAGCAATCCTAATACATATGATTCAGACATTACTGATAATTTTTTATCTGATGGGATTTCTTTTTGTTCAACAATAGCAATTAGACATGCAGCTTCTACAAATTCTTGTTCTGGTGTGATCAGATATCTACTTAATCCTCCTGTTGCTTTTTTCTTGTATTTTTTTAATAATATCTGGGCTTGTTTTAGGTTCTTTTTACCAGTAATCAAATCTCCTTTATGAACAGCAATTATTGATTTGCTGCAAAGAATGACGATCTCTCTTGTATTTTTTAATAAAAATTCTCTGGCGTCTTGAGTTTCTTCTAACTCTTTTGCAATTTTATTTAATGATGGTTTTACGTTTTTTAATGTCATGTTCTATTTGTTTTAAAACTAGGATAAAGTCGTTTGCTAAGCTCTTAGGAATCATAAAACCTATTTACAAAATATGATTTTTATTAATTGTTAAGATAATCCAATCTGTTTCATAAATTCTAGATTATCCCAGAACAAATATTCCTCATCCATTACACCGTTTTCCCAATGTCCAACTGTAACCATACGTAATTTGAAAGATTTTCCAGTTGGTTCAATTACAGTACCATCAGGTAATGGCATTGGTTCTGTAAATGTACCTTCAATAATTCCAATAACACTTGTCCATTCTCCAGATGCAATTCTGACAGGATGTTCGTAAATTCTAGTATCTGGAGCCCAAACAAACATTGCTTTCAAATCTTCTATGTGAGGCTCAATTCCTTCTGTTTGCCTACCGTCTGGCCAATGAACAATGATGTCTTTTGAATGACTTTCATTGAGTCTATCCCATTTTTGATTTGTAAATACATCAAAATCTAATTCATCAAATGTTTTGAGATGATATGTTTCAAGTTCTTGTGATGTGTGTTTCTTATCTGAATCTTTGTGTGTTGTTTTATCATAATCTTTCACATATTCCTTAGATTTTATTTCAGAACAAAGCTTGTCTCCACAAACTTTGTTAGAACCTGTTTCAGGCAAAGAATTCCCTTTTGATTTTATTGCATCAGCTGTTTGATTGAAATCAATTATTGAAATAGACATTGTAAAGAAAATTGTGATTGTTAATGCTGCTAGTGTTGATACTTTTCTCACACTAAACATAATTTGAATTCTGTATTTAAGGTATATTTACAAATTTTATCTCTGGAAATTTAAATGAAATTTATGTTTTTGACCATTAATCTATCATTCAAAGCTCTTATTTTGGATATTATTTCATCAAAGATATGGAAATTACTGTTGATCAAATGTACAATATTGAAAATAAAGGTCATGATATGGGATTTTTAAAAAAATTCATGATGGAAAATGCTGGAGCTGCCGCTGTTAGAAGATTACTTGAAAAAATAACAGATGTTGAATCAAAAAATATCCTAATTTTTGTAGGATTGGGAAATAATGGTGGTGATGGTCTAGTCATGGCACGACACTTGGCAGGATATGGCGCTAAGGTAACAGTAATACTACTTGGCAGTCCTGATAAAATCAAAACTGAAGAAAGTAATTGGAATTGGTCCATTCTACAAAAAATGCCTTCTGTAAAATTAATGTCAGGAGATTCCATGAATTTTAATTTTAAACCTGATGTTATCATTGATGGAATTCTCGGAACTGGAATATCTGGAGAAATTAGAGAACCCTATGCATCTGCAATCAATTACATTAATAATGCAAATTGTTTCAAATTTGCAGTAGATGTCCCATCTGGACTAGATCCACAAACTGGAGAAACTGCAAATATTTATACAAAATGTGATATGACCGTGACCTTTCATAAAATGAAACAAGGAATTCCAAAAAGAAAAGATTTGACTGGTGAACTATTTGCAGAAAAGATTGGAATCCCACCTGAAGCTGAAGAGGGTATCTTATGAGAGTTCATCAGATTCAAGTAGGAAACATGCAGAATTTTTCTTACATTGTTGAAGATGAAGATACTAGTGAGGCTATAATAATAGACCCTTCATGGGATTTAATTGAATTAGAAATGATAATTAAAAAAAATAATTTAAAAATAAAATACATTGTAAATACTCATCATCATTTTGATCATACTTTGGGAAATGAAGCAATGGTTGAATCTACACAAGCCCCTATCATTCAACATGAATATTCTGAATTAAAACATGACATTACAGTAAAGGACGGAGATGTCATTGAATTTGGAAATTCAAAATTAAAAGTATATCATACTCCTGGCCATTCTCAAGATAGTATTTGTTTAGTTGGTGACGGAAAAATTTTTTCTGGTGATACACTATTTGTTGGAAATTGTGGAAGAATTGATTTGCCTGGTGGTTCAGCTAAAGAACTCTATCATAGTCTTTTTGATATTTTATACAATTTAGATGAAAATTTAGTCCTGTATTCAGGTCATAATTATGGCTCTTCTGAAATTTCAACTTTGGGGCAAGAAAAACTTACAAATCATGTAATGCAAAAACGAACAGAACGGCAGTTCCTTGACATGATGGGTTAGGGATTTCTATGGACAACTTTGAATTATTTGGAAATATAGAACAAGGAAAAAATTTCCTTGAATCAATAAAGCCTGGAAAATTTCTTTTTTCATTTGTAATTTCATATACTGAAACTTGTGAAATTCCTGGAATTACTTTTGCAGGTGCAGATAGAAACTCAATACAATTTACTCCGCCTGCTGATGCCGAATATTTACACTATGGATATTGCAAATCTATTGATAAAATCCCTATGACTCCTGATGGAAAACCCACTCCAGGATTACTAACAAAAACTGCGTTAGAATCTGCTAGTATTCCTCATTTAACGATAAATGCAGGTAGTAAAATTTCCCCACAATTACCTTTTGTTGATACTGGGATAACCTTTGGAAAAAATATTTTTGAACAAGATGCAATGACTGATTCTCAGGTATCTCATGCAGTTGATTTTGGAAGAATTGTTGGAAGAAGTATGGCATCATTAACTGATTGTTTAGTGATTGGTGAAAGTATTCCTGGTGGAACTACTACTGCCTTAGCAGTATTGAAAGCATTGGGCTTTGATGCCAAAGTTAGTTCCAGCATCCCAAACAATCCTGTAGAATTAAAAAATCAGATTGTTAAATCTGCTTTAGAAAGAATAGATTCTGAACATCCATACAGTATTGTTGCAAAAGTTGGTGATCCTATGATTCCTTTTGTTGCTGGAATGTTAAGTTCTGCATCTAGTATTTCAAATGTAATGCTAGCTGGTGGTACACAAATGGCCTCTGTTTTGGCATTTGCATCAAAAATAGGATTTAATGAAGAAAAAACCGCAATTGGAACTACTTCTTACATTACTAATGATGAGACAGCAAATTTCACAAGTTTGATCAAAGAAATTGCTGATATTCCTGCTATTTCTGTAAATCCTGGTTTGCAAAATTCAAAATTTTCTGGTCTGAAAGCATTTTCTGAAGGATTTGCAAAGGAAGGAGTAGGAGCTGGCGGTAGTATCATTTCTTCAATGATTAAAACCGGAAATGATTCAACAAAATTTTTAGAAATTGCAGAAAAAGAATATGATAGATTATTTACTTTACAGTAACTGATTTTGCTAGATTTCTAGGATAATCTGGATCTGCGTCTTTTTCAAGTGCTGCATAATACGATAACAATTGAATTGGAATTATTTCGGAAATTGGGTATAATACCTCATCTATTTTTGGCATTTTGATCCAATAATCATAAACATCACTTTCAATATCTGAAACCCCGATAATTTTTGCTCCACGTGCTTTAATTTCTCTTGCACTTGTCAGAGTATCTGAATATGTTGAATCATTCGGATTTATTATTATTACAAATACTTTAGAATCCATTAATGCAAGAGGGCCATGTTTTAGTTCTCCTCCTGCAATTCCTTCAGCATGAATGTATGTCAATTCTTTAAGTTTTAGTGCCGATTCGATGGCTATTGGATAGTTTATTCCCCTGCCTAAAATGTAGATGTCTGAAATTTCTTTCAACTCTTTTGCAATCTCTTGAATTTTAGTTGTATCCTCTAAAATTTCAAAAATTGATTTTGAGAAATTTTCAAAATTAATTGTGATTTTATCATTACTTAATTTCTGAACAATTTTGTATAGAATTACAAGTTGAGATGTAAAACTTTTTGTTGCAGCCACTCCTATTTCAGGTCCACAATTCATTCCAATCACAACATCTGCTTCACGTGCAAGTGATGAAGTCATCAAATTTACTATTGCAATAATCTTACAGTTTGCATGTTTTCCAATTTTTACTGCCTCTAAGACGTCTGCACTCTCTCCACTTTGAGAAATTGCAATTACTATTGAATTCTCTTCTATGTGGTCTGGAGAAAATTGTAGTTCACTTGACATAATTGGCTCAGCCTTAATTTTTACATATTTTGATAGAATTTGTTTTGCAATTAATGCTGAATTGTAACTAGTTCCACTGCCTGTTACATAGATATTTTTGGCATGTTTAATGTAATCAGCTGTTTTTTCAATCGCATCTAGAGTTTTCTCCCCAGCTTTGAATATTGTTTCTGGTTGCTCGTAAATTTCTTTTAATGTAAAATGAGCATAGTCTCCTTTGTATGCATCTCCAAACTCTTTTGAAACTTTGGTAATTCCATATTTTGCATGTTCTCCTTGAAAATCTAAAATCTGAAATTTATTTTTATCCAAAATTACAAAATTTCCATTTTCTAAATAGATTGCATTATCCGTGAATTCAATAAATCCTAAAACATCACTTGACAAAAAGAAATCATTTTGCCCAACACCAATAATCAATGGTTCATGAAATCTTGCCGCGGCTAGTTGACCGTTCTCAAAAAGAGCAACAAATGCATAATGTCCTTTGATTTCAGAAACTGTTTTCAAAATCGTTTCTTTTACATCTTTTGTTTTTTCATAATGTTTCTGAAGTAGATTTGCAATGATTTCACTGTCAGTTTCACTTTTGAAATCATATCCCTCTGCTTCTAGTTGTTTTTTTAATTCTTCAAAATTTTCAATAATTCCATTATGTACAATAGCAATTTTTCCTGAATTACTTGGATGTGGATGTGCATTAAAATCGGTAACTTTTCCATGAGTAGCCCACCGTGTATGACCAATTCCTATTTTTCCAGGAAGTGAATCTAGATGAATCTTTGAATTGACTTCGTTTACTTTTCCAGTTCCTTTTTTTAATTGGATCTCTTGGTTGGATTCTGTAGCGACTCCTACACTGTCATATCCTCTATACTCCATTCTTTTCAATCCTTTAACAAGAATGGGTGCAGCTATCTCATTTCCATAGTAGCCTATAATTGAACACATAATGATTATCTCTAATAATTGGGGTTATTTACTACTAAGCCTATTTTTTCGATTATTCTGTTGAAGAAGTTTTATCTTTCGGAGTTTCTTCAGCAGTAGCCTCAGTTGTTTCTTCAGCAGTAGCCTCAGTTGTTTCTTCAGCAGTAGCCTCAGTTGTTTCTTCAACAGCTACTGGCTCATCTTTCTTTGTTTTCTCTAACATTGCAGGAATCTTTGACTCTGGTGAAAAATGAACACTGTCTTCTTCTTCGACTGTGACATTGTAAGATGGGATGTCTACTTTTCTATCTCCAATCATAATATGACCATGAATTACTGCTTGTCTTGCTTGGTATGGTGTTTTGAATCCTAGTTTTTTTGTAACAATAGTTTGTAATCTTCTTGAAAGTAAATCATTTGCATTAAGGTTTAACACATCGTCTAATGTAGCATCACTGCTTACCAAACCAATTCTTGCAAGAGAGTTCATTAAGATTGGTTCTTTTTCTGCTCTAACTTCTTGTCTTAAAGAAAGTAATGATCTTGCTTGTTTTCTTACACGAGCTAATTCTGTATGTGCTTTCCACAATTCTCTTTTAGTTCTTAATCCGAATGTTCCGAGAGTTTTTAGCTCTTCCATTTTTAATTCATAGTTAAGAGGTCTTTTTGGTTTCTTCCATACTTTACGTGAATATTTTGGATCTCCCATTCAAAACACCTATTCTTTTTTCTCCTCTGCTGGAGCTGCTGGGGTTTCTGCTGCTGGAGCTGCTGCACCCTCTGCGGCTGCTGGAGCTGCGGCTGCTGGAGCACCTGCTCCTCCTTTCTTTACAGGAGCTGCCATTCCACCTTTAGCTACACCCACTGCACCACCTTTTCTGCCAGAAGTTCTAGTTCTTTGTCCTCTGACTTTAAGACCACTAAGATGACGATATCCTCTCCAACTTGCAGTTATTCTTTCTCTTTCAATATCATTTCTTAATGTAAATGGAATGTCTGAAGTTAACAAATGCATATCTTTTCCAGTTTCAATATCTTTTCTTCTATTAAGGAACCATGTTGGAAAATTACTGGCAATTGGATCTGTAATTAGTTTTTCAATAGCTTGAACATTTTCCTCTGTAAGATTGCCTATGTTGGAATTTGGATTAATTTTAAGAGTATCAAGAATAGCAGTTGCAAAATTATAGCCAAGACCTTTAATCTGTGTTAATCCAATAATCATCTTCTTTTCTCCACGAATATCATTTCCTACAATTCTGACTATGTGTCTATATTCTTGTGCGCTCAAGTATTCAAAAATTCAAAGAATCCCCGATAAAAACCATGCTAGGCATCAAATTACTCCTTTTTTGAAATATGACTAAATCTAATGTTGAAATTATGCCTAATTTTGATCTATTTTTGGGCTTAATTATCTAAAGTCTTCATCCCTTGTCCAGTCATTTCCTTGAACATTCCACTGATTACATTTACAACATTTTTTGATCCCACTTTGAGCATCAATATCTACACAAAAACAATGTACTCCTTTTCCTGATGGATCCTTATTACAGAGCTTTTGCATGATTTTTGGTAAATCTTTTTCTTAATTATCTTATTGGAAGATTTTCTCAAAAAGTTATAACTTTCTAATTTTTTAATTTAATTATGGATGAAAACTTTGATCGAGAAAAAGTGGTTGAATGCATGTTTGATCCCGTTACTGCTTCAATCTTGGCTGAATTAGAGGATTCTGAAAAGGAATGTTCATTTTTAGCTGAACAAGTATCTATCTCAGAATCTGAAGTTCTTGAAAGATTATCTTATTTGATAGAACATGAGTTTATTTCAAAAAATTCTGATGATGGAAAATGTATTTTATCTGCAAATTCTGAAAAACTTACCGCCCTTGTTGAAAATAGTGAAAACTTTGATGCAACAATTAATGGATTAGAAAAAATGGATAGCTATCTAAACTGATCTTTGTCTGTTCTTAATTTCAAAAATTCCAATAATTGCCAAACCTATCATTCCAATGATTAATACTGATAAAGAAACACTCGAAAGAATTAATTTTTTATCTGTATCTGGAAGTGGACCTATTGCACCCGCTACATAAATTTCATCCTCCTCCTGACTTTGTATAATCAATTGATACATTCCAGTTTCTGATACGTCAAATTCTCTCTCAATATTTTCTTCATTTACACTTTGAGAAATAATTTCCATGTTTGTTGGATCTAATATTTTGGCATAGATTGCATTTTCTTTGAATTCCATCACCTGAACTGCAAAAATACCTACCTTTGTAATTTCTTTATCTAATTCAACTGAAATTGAAACTGTTTCACTCGTACTTACTTTTCCATTCCCTTGGCTAATTCCTTCTAATGTAATATGATTTTCCAATACTGATATTGCTAATCCTGCTACAATCAACAATCCAAAAATTACTAGTAATAATCCTGATTTTTGCACAAATTTAGCCTAATTATCTTTCGTTTAAATCTAGTTTTTCAGATTTATGATTATGTAAAGTTAGATTAGGCTAAAAAAGTTAGCTTAGGGTAAATTTAAATACAGAATTTTGCTCTTTTATTTATTATGAAATTTAGTCGTTCAACTATAATGTTCTTGTTACTTTCTTTGGTAGTTGTTTTTTCTGCTATTGCAATATTTCCTATATTCTCTGATGCTGAATCTGAACCAAAGACTTTTGTCACTCATTCAGGAGCAGTAGTTCGAACTACGGGTGAAGTTATCGATCCACTTTACACTGTTTCTACAGTTGAATTTGATCCAATGGAATATCTTAGAGAATTCAATTATGGCAAAGTTTCACAATTATCTGATGGTACAACTGTAAGAGAATACACAATAATTGCTGAAGATGATAAAATTATGGAAGTCTCTCCTGGAGTATTCTATAATGTTTGGACATTTAATGGAACTGTACCTGGTCCAACAATTCGAGCAACAGAAGGAGATTTACTGAAAATTACTTTCATCAACAATGGTTCAAAAGAACATACCATGCATTTTCATGGAATTCATCCAGCAGGAATGGATGGTGTCTTTGAACCGGTTGGTGGAAATGGTGGAAGATTTGTATATGAATTTGAAGCTGGACCAGTTGGAGTTCATCCATATCATTGTCATGTTATGCCTTTAGAAGAACACATTGTTCATGGGCTTTATGGTGTCTTTATTGTTGATCCAAAAGAAGAACGTCCACAAGCTGATGAAATGGTCATGGTTCTTAATGGATTAGACACTGATTTTGACACTGAAAATAATTTTTATGCTGCAAACACAATTCCTTTTTACTATCAACATCATCCAATTCAAATCCATACAGATGAACTAATTCGAGTTTATGTTGTAAATATGGTTGAATTTGATCCCATCAATAATTTCCATCTTCATGGTAATCTGTACAAGTATTATCCTACAGGAACTGATCTCGTCCCATCGTTTTATACAGATATGGTAACCATGTCTCAAACTGAGCGTGGGATCATGGAATTTGAATATGATTTTCCAGGAAAATATCTATTTCATGCTCATAAAGTTGAATTCTCAGAAAAAGGTTGGATAGGAATTTTTCTTGTAAGTGATTCAACTGAAAAAACTCCTGAGGAATCAAGTTATGAATAGTAATTATTCTTCAAAAGGAAAATCTATCGCAAGTGGATTGATTCCGTTTGTATTTGTAATTTTCATGATTGCGTATATTTTTGGACCAGGTGCAGATATGCTAGATTTTGGAGTTGCACTTCCTGAAATTACCATTGAAAAAGTAGATTTTGTTGATTCTGAAATTCAGGCAACTGTACGAAATACCGGACCTGTTCCAGTTGAGGTAGTAATGGCTGATGTAAATGATAGAATTCAACCAGCTGCAGTAGAGCCTGATCGATTTTTAGATAGATTTGAAACTACATTGGTGAGGATTCCCTTTGAATGGAATGAAGCAGAACCATATGTTGTCGGAATAACAATTGAAGATGGAACAAGGTTTGAAAAGGAGATTAAAGCAGCTGCTCCTGCATTAGAATTTTCACTTGAACTCGGAATCTTTTTTGCAATCATTGGAACATACGTAGGAATAATTCCTGTGATGATTGGATTATTGTGGCTTCCATTCATAAAGAGAATTAGCAAACAAAAATATCATTTCTTTTTGGCACTAACTGCTGGATTATTGCTTTTCTTAGCAATTGATTCTATTGAAGAAGCAGTTGAGGTTTCTAATGAAAATTTATCTGCAAGTTTTAACGGGACATTATTAGTGGCAACAGCTACTGTGTTATCTTTTCTTGGATTATATTATTCAGGAAATAAACTGGTTAAACTAGCAGATTCATCCAGATTTACCAAACCTGTAGCTATTGCATTAATGATTTCTATTGGCATTGGATTACATAATTTTGGTGAGGGTTTAGCAATTGGGGCTGCTTTGGGAATGGGCTCTATTGCATTTAGTACATTTTTGATAGTTGGATTTGCTCTGCATAATACCACAGAAGGATTGGCTATTGCAGCACCCATGTCTAGGGGCAAGTTGATGTTGGGGAAACTCGCAGCCATGGGAATTATCGCTGGCAGTCCTGCTATTTTTGGTGCATGGATAGGTGGATTTGTTTATTCTCCATTCACATCCGTAATTTTTCTAGCAATTGGAGCCGGTGCTATTTTTCAAGTAATTCTTGTTATTATGAAATGGATAAGAGACGAAAATGATCAAAAGCTCTCAAATTTGTCCGTAGTAACTGGATTTGCTCTTGGAATGCTAGTAATGTATTTGACCAGTATTTTGGTTTAGTATGGTTCAGGATGTATAGTGATAACTGAATTATCAATTTCAGTTCTAATTATCTGTTCAATCTCGGATGTCAAATCGTGAACTTTTTCAATTGACAGATTTTTATCAAACGAACAGTCAATATCTATTTTTAAAATATTTTCAAATTTTAGAGATACAATTCTTCCAATTTTTTTGATATCTGGATATTTATCCAAAATTGCTTTAATTTTTGCCTCAGTTTCTACATCTTCAATATTGAATTTTTTTGGAACTGTAACAAATGGTTCTAAATGTATTGTAGAATGAGAAATATCTGGAATCTGTTCTTTAATCTTGTCTTCAATTATTTCAGAAATTTTATGTGCTGATGATAAATTAATTTCTCTATCTACCATAACATGAAGATTTGAATAGATTTTTCCTTTTGTTTTATGTGTACTTACATTATGAACTCCTTTCACTCCGTCTACATTTTTTGCAATATCTAAGATTTTTGCATCTAAAGGAACGTCTTCCCAGTTTGGTTCAAAATGAATTGTGGTTGATGCATTTGGAATTTGACTCTTGATATTTTTTTCTACACTGTCACTAATTTCATGTGCTTTATCAAAACTAGTATCTCCCCTCAGTGAAATGGTCACATCTGCAAAAATTGTATCGCCCGATTTTCTCATTAAGATTGGCTCTGCATTGATTACTCCTTCTGTAGATGTGGAAATTTCTCTTACATTTTTTACTAGTTCTGGAGATATCACATCTGTCAAATCTAATGCTGTTTTGTAGATTAGTTTGATACTCAATACTGCTAATAATCCTCCTAAGATTAATGCAGCAACAAAATCCCCAAAATACAATCCATATGAAACTAAAAGAATTCCTACAATTGCAACTAATGTGGAACCAAGATCCATGAAAGCATGATAAAAATCTGCTTTTAATGTTGCACCTCCAATTTTTTTGATGGATCTTCTTAGTAAAATGATTCGGAAAAAATCAATTCCAATTGTATATGCTCCTCCGATTAGTGCAAATAATCCTGGCAAAATACTGGGAGGAGGACTTTGCAATCGATTAATTGATTCGTAAATGAAAAAACAAGCAATCAAAAATATTGCTATGCCTCCAATTAAACCTCCTAATGATTCAATTTTTCCATGTCCATACGTATGTTCTGCATCTGGTGGCTTTATTGCCCATCTTGCTGCCAAAAGTAAAACCAATGTTACAACACTGTCCAGAAGTGCATGAATACTATCTGTGATTAAGGCTAAACTATTGGATATTAAACCAAAAATTAATTCCACTAAAAATGCTGATAATATAGCTAAGAGTGAAATCTGTAAAACCCTGGTTCTTTGAACAAACATTTTCCTCGTTTTTGATGATTTGAATCATGTATTACATTTTTCTAAGAAGAAATCATACGACAACGTTATTTGTGATAAAATGGGTCTTAACCCATGTTGGACAGGAAGTTTTTGGCTTTAGTGGCAACTTTTTCGCTTTTATTATGCATTCCTATACTTGATGCCGAAGCATCAAGTAATTCAAACTTGTTTGTTTCTGCAGAAAATTCACAATTTGACAACCATTTCTCTGGATCAATGGTTGTAGAAGTAGTGGTCATTGATCATAATTTATCAGATACCGATGAAGGCAAAGGTGAACCTGATGTAACAATTAATGGAAAATCATTACGCATGACCCAGGCAACTGATGGTAGCTGGTATGCATATTTTGCAAATTTAGACAAAGCGAAAAATGCTGATTCAACTGTTGGCCTTGCTGGGGAGGGATTGGATTTTGGAGTATTTTGTAGCAGGAATACTCCGTCTTCTGTGATTGGAATTTCTTTATCTGAAACAGATGGATTTGCTGTACCACGTTCAACAACCGGTTCAACTAATGGAAACACAGCATTATCTGAATGTACTGCATCTCCAACTGGATCGATATTGAATAATGTTGTTAGAAATGCAAAATCCATTAATACTAATTCTAATGTCCCAACAGGTCAGATTGGATTAAACACAAATGCTTGGCCATTGATTCAATTATATTCATTTAATGAAGTAACAATTCAATACAATCCAGGAGGTTCACCGCAAACTGTTTCGTTAGAATATGATGAGAGTCAAAACATTTCTATGAATGTTGATAGAACTCTTTATCCAAATAATTCTGAAGTATTCTTAACAATTAATGATTTTCAACTAAATCAAGATCCTACTGATGAAGATTCTTGGACTTTTGATGTTGGATCTTCTCCATCAACGTTCTACCAAGCTTTTGATGAAAACGGACAAAACTCTGCAAATGGCGGAGTTGGATTAGTAGATTTAGTTCCAAACCTTTCTAAAATTGGTTTTGAAGATAATGGAAAACTTTCTGTAACTCAAAACTCTGTTATCGAATTACAATCCAATGATAGACAACCTGCAACAAGTGTTTCTGATGGAACCACAACATTTTCTGAAATTGTTACTATAGTTGAAGATGGTCCAAATACTGGAATCTTTACTACTGGGGATGACAATGATCAATCTGTTCTTGGAATTTTAAGTAATGCACCAAGAGGTCAATCCGGTTCTGTTTCTTACAATAAAAATTCAATCTCAATTCTTACCGGATCTTCATCTGCTTCTGTTTCCTTAGAAAATCCTACTTTGAATATTGGAAATGGTTTTCAGTCATTAAAACCAGGAACTAAATTTCCTGTAACCTTGTTTGATCCTGATCAAAATATTAATTCTGGTTCCCGTGATCATCTAGATGTCTATAGAGCAACTGCAATAATCCCTACTCTGACTATTGGAAATCCTGTCACTCTTGAGAAGGCAAATGCCGTCCAATTCCATTCTGCCTCTCCAATTCTTGTAGGTGGTGATACTTCTAATTCATCTGTGCCTGATACTAATTCAGATAGGCTCATCATTGATACCTCGAATGTGGCAAACGGTTCTTATGAGATGATTTCAATGAATTTGGGAATTTCTGCATCTACTTTATCATCTGGTTTACTGGATGTCTCAAAATCAAATACAGATGGTACAACATGGCTAAATTATGATTTAAGATCATTTGAAAATGATTATGGAATTTCAGATTTCAGTGATACTACATTTACACTATCTTTTGGAATTTTAGGTTCATTTCCAATAACTATTGTGGATGCTGGAGATATTTCATCCTCTTATGGATTTATTCAAATTGATGATTCTGATATTCTTGATATCTCAGACGAAAGTGGAACTGTATTTCTTGTAATCGATTTTGATTCTACTGGAAGTGGTGATAATCTTGACATTTCTAGTGAAGTAAACAAACAACCTATTGTAGTTGACTTCTTTTCTTTTGGAATAAAAAATTCAAAAGATGTGAATAATTCTATTTATCGTTTTGAATTAGAAGAAACATCTGACAATTCTTCTACTTTTGATGGAACGATGGAGTATTCTGTTGCTAATGAATTAAATATTTTAGATCCATCATTCATTCAAACTGTTCAGACCATAGATGATCAAATAAAATTCATTGTAACTGATAGACTAATTGATGATAAAGGAATTTTTATTTCCTATTCGGATCTTGATGTAACTGGTGTTTTTACAACAACTTCTTTCCAATCTGATATTAACACAAGTGCTGGAATCATTTCATCAGATTCTAAATCCTATAGATTTGGTCAACCTGTAACTTTGACATTAAATGATCCTGATCTTAATTTGAAAAATGATTTAGTTGATATCTATTTTGTAATCAATGATCCTAATTCTTCTAATGTTGATACTGTTGGTAAAAATGGAATCAAATTGCTTGAAGTTTTGATTAAGGATATTCGTTACAAACGTTGCACTGTAGATGGCGTCGAATATGGTGGATTGGGTGCTACTGGCTTTACTCTTGTAGAAACTGGTCCCAGCACTGGAATTTTTGAGGGAACCTTCAAAATGCCATCCAAAATTTGCAATAAATCTGGAACTGGACTAATCTCTTCAGCTGGTGGTAGCCTTGATGCTAAATATTATGATTCTAGAGACAATTTTGGAAATTCAAATGTTTTTAGTTTGTTGCGAACACAAACATCTTCTTTTCCTACATCTGCACAACTCAGTACATATGAAATAGTCAAACCTGTTTCGGGACAATCTGATGAAATTATACTATCTGGAACAGTTGAAAATCCTCGAAGAGGAATTCCTTTGGATGTTGTCATTATAGCTCCTGATGGAAAAATTCAGAATTTTGCTTCAATTTTATCTAGTGCCGGCAGTTTCAAATCCGCAATTTCAATTAATGAAAATACCTTGACAGGTATTTACAAAATTGAACTATCTCATAATGACTCATTTTTAAAAACTATTTCATTTAAAGTTGTAAATCCAATAATCCCTGATTGGATCAAAAACAATGCAAAATGGTGGTCTTCTAATTCTGTGTCTGATTCAGATTTTATTGGAGGACTTGAATATTTGATTGAAAAAGGTCTCATAATTGTTAAACCTGACACTGAACTTTCTGTTGCTTCCCAAAAAATTCCTGATTGGATCAAAAACAATGCAAAATGGTGGGCAGATGATCAAATATCTGATGAAGACTTTGTAAAATCAATTCAATTCTTGGTCAATAAAGGTATCATAAGAATATAATCTGGTCAATTTTTGTTTCATTGAAAACATAAATACCTCAACTCACGAATCAAAATGAAAATGAGGCTAACTGGATTCTTAGCATTTGCATTATTATCAATTTCAATTATATCTTATGGCATCAGTGGTACTGCTTTTGCAACCAGCGACCCAAATCCTGCATTGCCTATCTCAACTGATCTTGAGATTGCTTCTAATGGTGCAACTGTAAAAGTTTCAGGAAGCATAAAAGATTATAATTCTTCAGATGGAAAGGGACTTACATTTATCATTAAATCTCCTGATAACAATATTGTAGGAATTGGACAAGTAAATCCAAGTTCTGATGGTTCTTTTTCAAAAAGTTTTGTTGCTGGTGGTCCTTTGTGGAAATTAAATGGTGATTATGTAGTTGAATTTCATTACGGTGCTGATAGCTCTGAAGTATCAGTAAATTATGTTGGTGGAGAACAAGTAATTTCTGGTCAACCTGAGCCAGAACCAAAGCCAGAACCAAAGCCAGAACCAGAACCAACACCTGAACCAGAACCAGAACCAACACCTGAACCAGAACCAACACCTGAACCAGAACCAGAACCAACATGTGGTGCAGGAACTGAATTAGTAAATGGAATTTGTCAAGTTATTAAATCTGAGCCAGAACCAGACAGTGGATGTCTAATTGCTACTGCTGCATATGGCACTGAATTAGCACCACAAGTACAATTACTTAGAGAAATTCGAGATAACACATTATTCAGCACAACATCTGGAACCTCCTTTATGTTAGGATTTAACACATTATACTATTCATTTGCACCAACTGTTGCTGATTGGGAAAGAGAAAGCCCAATGTTTAAAGAAACAGTAAAGACTCTCATCACTCCAATGCTTTCTACACTATCAATCATGTCATTAGCTGATGAAGGCTCTGAAGCTGAAGTCTTGGGTCTAGGAATTTCAGTTATTGCTCTTAACTTGGGTATGTATATTGCAGCACCTGCATTAATTGGATTCAAAGTTCATCAACATATCAAATCTAGAAAATAATCTTACATCTCTCTAGGTTATTATACTGAAACACACTACAGTTTTTCATGCATATTGAATATGAGGAATTTGAAACAATTGAAGATATTCTAATGTATATGGCATCAGCTGCTCCGCCAATGAAAAATACAATGCCTATCAATTCGTATAAGGGATATGTTTTATCTTTTATTCCTCTTAGTCCTTCAACTGGAGAAACATATCTTATGCTTTATGCAAAAGGTTCTCTTGAACCTGGAATTTATGAATTTGACGTCGCATCAAAATCATTCAAAAAAGTTGAAGGTGTAGAAAGAGCAGACAAAGTATACTTTATTTCTTTGACCCCGAAACGAAACACAATAGCAGATGTTGCTATTGAAAATCTATAAAGAGGGGGCGTTCCCATTTTATTGAAAATCTATAGTTTCTTTGTTTGAATTTTTGGTGCAGTTACTGATCTACTTCTGGCATATTTTCCTATAATTTCATCCGGAGTTCTTCCATTGAATAGATCCTTACATAATCCTCTCAAATATCTCATAATTGCCCAAGTACCAGCTTTTAGAATTCCATACATGAATACTTTCATTGGTGGACCATATGTTTTGTTTCTGAGAATGATTGGAATGATGTCATTAATTACTCGTAAATTATTTTCCCAGCATTTCCAAAATAATGTAAATTGTGCTTCATTCAAATTTCCAAAATGCATTGAATTCTTTTCACTAAAGTCTTGGTATAGTAGTGGTGCAACTAATCCTCTAAAGTCCATTTCTCTAAAGTCACTCATCATATCTATTGTATATTGAATATCATCTGGTGTTTCATCTGGCCAACCAATAATGATGGTTGCTGCTGGGAACCAATGGTTTTCATTTAGAATCTTGGCTCCTTCTCTTACAACACTTCCCCATTCTTCTGGAGAAAATGGTTTTGTTTTTACACCCAAGTGTTTCTTTACCATATCTGGTGCTACTGTTTCAATTCCAAGATTTGTTGCAAGCCATCTGCCTGTTTTGTCTTGTTCATTAACATGAGAAATTTGTTGCATCAAAATTGGATCTGCCGCAACAGCAGAAAATGTCATATGTGTAGTTCCTACAAAATTTGCTCCTAATCCTTTTAGTCCTTTCCACAAATCAACAATTGCGTCTCTGTTTGGAACAAAGTCTCTATTATCACATCCATAAAGTAACATTTCATCAGAATGTAACCAAACTGAATCAAATCCATAATCTAAGTTAGTTTTAGCCTCATGCTGTAATCTTTCTAGAGGTAGATCTTTTTTTGATCTTTTATTCACATCACAAAAGTCACAACCTCTTCCACAGCCTCTCATTGCTTCAATCAATGAATTGATTGTAGGTCCTTCAATAACTGGTATATTTTCGAGATTTCGTACAAAACAATGCATTAATTCTGGTGCATCATTTTTTTCTAGATCTTGAAATAAATCTACAGCTAACTCATCTGCTTCCCCAACAACAACTGTATCAATTCCATGTATTTTCATTCTATCTGATTTGGCTAATTCCCATGCTCCATTTCCTCCTACTACAACTTTGAAATCATATTTCTTTTTGAGTTGAATTATGCTTGCACACATTTTTTTAAATTTCATCGCAACATAGGATAATTTTTCTGGGGACATTGTTGTTGTAACTGGAGCCATACCCAATGGATCCATTACGTTAATTCCGACTACTTTTGTATCTGGACCAATTGATTTGTGTAGCATTTCAGGATGTGCCATGAATACATCTTCTCTTTTGTATCCTCCTTGAATCAATGAACTTTCAATTCTTCTTAATCCTACTTGAGCAACTTTAACTTCTCCCGTAATTGGATCTGTTTCTACAGATGGGCAAAATACTTTGTCAAAAACCCATTCTGGTAAAACTTCATAGGGCCCACATGCAATAAATCCATAAAGAAAATTTCCACGATAATTTGTCATTAAGCTACGATCAGCAGTAAGTACAACACGTTTGCCAGCCAATTATCCAACTTCTTTTAACTATGTTATATATCATTTACGAGATAGACATGGCCTAAATTTTTGTTATTATTTTTTGCTTGCTCTATTTGCTATATTTGCTGCTATTCCACCTGCTGCAATTCCGTTGTCAATATTTACCACTGATAATCCCAATGAACAACTTTGAAGCATCGAAGCTAATGCTGCTATTCCTTTTTCTCCATATCCATATCCTACTGATGTTGGAATTCCTATTATTGGAATGTCTACTAATGTGGAAACTAATGTAGCTAAAGCCCCCTCCATTCCTGCTGCGACAATTATGCATTCCACCTCTTCATCTATGATTTCTTTTAAAACTGGAAAAATCCTTTGTATTCCTGCAACTCCAACATCATAACTAACTATACATTTACAATTCATTGCTTCACACATCAATCTGGATTCTTCAGCCACTCCTATGTCTGAAGTTCCTGCTGTGATTATTCCTACCTTGCCTCCGTGAAATTTGATTGGTTTTTTAAACAATAGTATTGTCGATGAATTTTTTCCAGTTTTGATTTTCACTTTTAATCTTTTTGCAAATGTTAAGATTTTTGGATAATCTTTTTTCTTGATCCTTGATATGATAACCGAATTTGTTTTTTCTAAAGTTTTTTTTGTTATTTTTTTAATCTCTTCTAATTCTTTTGATTCTGCAAAAATAACTTCTGGAATTCCCCTTCTGTTTTTTCTATTGATATCTATTTTTGCAAACCCTTCTATTTTTTCAATTGAATATAATGACAATAGTTTTTTTGCATTATTTGTTGAAATTTTACCTTCTTTTACTGACTCTAATATTTCATTGATATCCAATAATTGACAGTCTTTGTTAGTGTAAAAAAAGGCTTAGATTTCAATACCTGAGATGGCACTTTTTACACTTTCAACTGCCTTATCAAACACTTGTTTCTCTTCATCATTAAGGTTTAATTCGATGATTTTTTCTACACCTTTCTTGCCAATTATTGCTGGTACTCCAATAGTTACATCCGAATGACCATATTCTCCATCAAGATATGTTGCAACTGGAATGACTTGTTTTCTGTCTCTTACCACTGATTCAACAATTGCCGAAATTGCATTTCCTGGAGCATGTACTGTAGCTCCTTTCAATTCAATAACTTTTGCTGCTACTTGTTTTGTGTTAACGACCAATTCGTCTAGTTTTTCTTTTGGCAAAAATGACGATAATGGAATGCCTGATACTGATGAAAATCTTGGTAGAGGTAACATATTTTCCCCATGTTCTCCAATAACTAGTGCTCTGATTGAATCTCGAGAATGACCTGTTGCTTCATGAATAAATTGTCTGAATCTTGATAAATCTAACATTCCACCCATTCCAAATACCCGACTTCTGTCAAATCCTGAAACCTTGTATGTTATGTATGCCATAGGATCAAGTGGATTTGTTACAGGAATTATCATTGAATTATCTGCATATTTTTTTACATTTTCTACTACGCTTTTCACGATTGATGCATTAATTTTCAAAAGATCCATTCTGGTCATACCTGGTTTTCTTCCAGAACCTGCTACTACTACAACAACATCTGAACCCTTCATGTCTGCAAAATCATTAGAACCTTTGACTTCTACGTCTATTCCTTGTTCTGATAACATATGGTTGATATCCATAGCTTCTCCTTGAGGAAGCCCTTCAGCTACATCGAGTAATAATATTTGATCATCTAGTCGTTTTAACGCTGAAAACAATGCAGCGTCTCCACCCACTTTACCAGAACCGATGATAGTAATCATGAAAATCGGTGTTAATTTTCAATAATTAAATCTAGTGAAAGTCGTGAAATATTAGTCGAATTTATAAGCATTTTTGATAATTTTTAATCATGGTTGTTGTTATTGATCCTCAAATAGCTGGGATCTCTGGTGATATGCTTCTGTGTTCCTTAGTTGATTTGGGTGCTGACAAAAATAAAATAATTGATGGAATCAAATTGTCTGAAAAATTTCTTTCAGGTTCGACAATTAAAAAAATTGAATTTGAAAAAATCCAAAAAAATGGAGTTGAATCATTACAGTTACTTTTAGATATTGATGAAGATATTCATGAAAGAAAAGGTCATGAGATTAAAACTGCAATTATCAATTCTACAAAAGAACTGAATCTTTCTGAAAAAGCAAAAATTTTTGCAAAATCCTGTATAGATACACTCATTTCTTCAGAATCTAAAATACATGGAATTCCTGAAAATTCTGTTCATTTTCATGAGGCATCAAGTATAGATACTTTGGTAGATATTATTGGAATCACAATTGCAATAGATGATTTAGAATTATTTGAAGAAAAAATTGTATGCTTACCTATTTCTGTTGGAGGTGGCTCTGTAACTTTTTCACATGGCACAATGTCAAATCCTGCAAGTGCAATTTTGGAGATTTTTAAGAATTCTAATTTGATCATTCAAGGCAATGATGCAAATGAGGAACTTACTACTCCTACCGGTGCGTGCATTTTAGTAAATTTTGCTCATGAATCTGTAAAATACTACCCTCCAATGAAAGTAGATGCTATTGGATATGGGGCAGGTCAAAAAGATTTTGAATCTTTTTCAAACACACTGAAAATTATCAGAGGCTCAGAAAACCAATTGGAAGTTGATTCAGTAAAAATCCTTGAAACCAATGTAGATGATGTATCTGGAGAAATTTTAGGAAATCTTATTGAGAAGATTATGGAAAAAGGAGCTCGAGACGTCTCTATTTATCACGGAATTACCAAGAAGGGAAGACCCACAAATCTTGTATCAGTTATCTGTACTGATGAAACTGTTGATGAGATAGTTGATACTCTGATATTAGAAACTGGAACTTTGGGTGTCCGAATTTCTGATTCTAATAGATTTATAGTTCCTAGATCAAGCCATTCGGCTTCTATATCTTTGAATGGGAATCTTTTTGAAATAAACTACAAAAAATCATCCTTTAAGGGAAAAAATGATTTTAAGATAGAATTTGATGATTTGAAAAAAATTTCAAAAATTCTTGATAAATCCATTAAAGCAACAGAATCTTTGTTGAGGAAAGAAATAGAAAAATTGGAGTTAAAAAATGCCTAGTCTTGAAAATCTTGTAAATTGGTTTGATGACAAAAACAAAGTAATGGTTGCTCTTTCTGGAGGTGTAGATAGTGCTCTTGTTGCATATGCTGCATTCCAAAAACTCGGAAACTCTGCAATTGCTGTTACCGCTGATTACAAAACTTTATCAAAAGAAGAATTGGCAACTGCTAAACAGATTTGTTCTGAAATCGGTATTAAACAATTGTTTTTAGATTATAGTGAGCTTGAAAACGAATCTTTCACAAAAAATGATTCAGATCGATGCTTTCATTGTAGGATGGAATTAGGAGAACATTTGACTAAATTGGCAAAAGAACATGGCGTGGAAGTAATTGTGGATGGAACAAATCTTGATGATTTGGGTGATTATAGGCCTGGAATTGAAGCATTAAAACAGAATGGAATTAGAAGTCCTTTGGTAGAAACGCACTTTTCAAAATCAAACATTAGAGAAATTGCAAAATCTGTTGGATTATCTATATATGACAAACCCTCAAATTCTTGTTTGGCATCAAGAATTCCTTGGGGTCAAAGAGTAACTGCAGAAAAATTACTTCGAATAGAACTTGGTGAAACAATTGTTAAACAACTAACAAACGTAAAGCAAGTACGAGTTCGTGATATGAATGGTTCTGCAAAAATTGAAGTTGAAAAACAGATGATATCAAGACTTGATAAAAACATCTTAGACCAACTAAATGAGAAATTGAAATTGATTGGATTTATTTCAGTTGAAGTTGATCAGGAAGGATATAAACCAGGAAAAATTAACGTGATTGCAGATTGATTTATCTTGACAATGCAGCATCTACTCAAATTCATGATGATGTTTTAGAATCCATGTTGCCATATCTTAAAGAACAGTATGGCAATGCATCATCAATTCACAGATATGGTAGACTTGCTCATAAGGCAATTGAAAAGGCAAGAAAACAAATTGCACAATTAATCAATGCAGAACCCTCTGAAATTCTGATAACTTCTGGTGGTACAGAATCAAACAATACTGTTCTGAGAGGAATTTCTAGATCTGGTTCATCTGATAAAATCATTACATCTCTAATTGAACATGATGCAATTTTAGAACCTTGTAAGAATCTCTCAAAATCTGGTCTGATCATTGATTATCTTCCTGTAGATAATTTTGGAATGGTAGATCCTCAAGAATTACAAAATCGCTTATCTGATAATACTTGTCTAGTTTCAATAATGTTTGGAAATAATGAAGTAGGTGCCATACAAAAAATTTCTGAAATTGCTAAAATATGTAATGAAAGAAAAATTCCATTTCATACAGATGCGGTTCAAGCAGTAGGCAAGATTCCAATTGATGTCAAAGAACTAGGTATAGATTTACTGTCAATTTCTTCCCACAAACTAAATGGACCAAAAGGTATAGGTGCGTTATACATCAAAAATGGTATTGAAATTGATCCTGTAATTTTAGGTGGTGGTCAAGAAAATGGTTTGCGTTCTGGTACTGAAAATGTTGCTAATATTGTTGGATTTGGAAAGGCATGTGAAATTGCAAAAAATCATTTGGATGAAAATATGGCTTATGTTAGTAAACTTCGAGATCTTCTGGTTGACAAAGTTTTACATGAAATTCCTGAAGTGACTCTTAACGGTGATCCAAAATCTAGATTGCCTAACAATGCTCATTTTACATTTCTTGGTGTTAACGGCGAAGATCTTATCATTAAACTAGATGAATATGGAATTGCAGCCTCTACTGGTTCTGCATGTTCTGTTAATACTCAAAAGGCTTCACATGTTTTACAGGCAATGGGGTTTTCTCATGAACAAATAACTGGATCTTTAAGATTGACAATGGGTGTTTTCAATACTGCAGAAGAAATTGAACAAACGGTTGTACACCTCAAAAAAATAGTTGAAGAATTAAGATCTTTTTCACCCTTCAAAGAAAAATATTCTTTTAATTCTAAAAATTAATCTCTAACTAGAAATCTATTTCTTGTAAATACCACTGTTGAAAATATTCCTATTACTAATATTATCATTACAATGCTTCCAAATTCTGGAACAACATAAGTTCCAATGATCTCAATGTCTGAATCTCCATTTTCAAAATCTATTCTTAATACTCTGGAATCTGCACCTATTGTAGATGATTCTTTAGGGCTTACTTCTATACCGTCAATTAAAACAATGAACGTATCGTCTTTACCATCTTGTTTTTCTGCTCCGATGAACTCTCTTGGCAAATCTAATGTTATTACTCCTTCATCTACTGCGTCAATTTGTACTATCAATGCAAAAATCTCTGAATCAACTATCATATCTTTGACTGTTCCTCCTTTGATGGTGTATTCTACATCAAAAGTACCATGACTTCCTGCATCTACTTCAAAATTTGTTGCAGTCGAAGATACTTCTGATTTTGGAGAATAACTAAATTCTGATTCTGCAACATTACCTTCGCCATATGATGCTCTGACTGTATACTCTCCTTGTTTTTGCCATAATGGACCTTCTGCATTAACTGTATGAGAATAGCTACCATCTTGAGCAACTGTGATTTGTGCAATATCTACAAGATTTCCTTCTGAAAATAATTGCAATGTTACAGGAGTACTTCCGACTATTGTTGCAATGTGACCTGAAATCACTATTGTATCTCCTTCATCATAATGACTGTCATCTGTTTGAACTGAAATTATTGATTCTTGAGCAAAAACTACTCCTGTAGAAATCATAAATAATAATATCAAACCATAAAATACTTTCAAACTCACAAACTTTTCAATACTCGTTTGTATATTTCCTTTACTATTAAAAAATGAAAAAATGAAAAAAGTTGTGTAACTTTTAGTATCTTGGAACAATGCTAAGTCTTGACTTTGCAGAGACTGCAATTATTGAGATAATTGCTACTGCAAGAATCATAGCTGCTATTGTACCAAATTCTGGAATTACATGGGTACCAATTATTTCAATTTTCTCAGCGCCAGCTGGGAACATTACTGTTACTTTGTTTGCAACAATTTCAACATCATCCCATTCTTCACCGTCAACTAGTACCATGAAGATACCGTCAATGGTTGTTTTTGTTGGGCTTACTGTTAGTGTTCCGTCATCTTTTGCGTTGATCATAATGACAATTGAATTGTCATCAGTATTGATTTTTGCACCAGTTACCATTCCACCTGAAATTGTAAATGGTACACATTGACCATTTGCAGATATTTCATTACTGCCACATTGTTTTGTGTTGTTTGGTGTGTTGTAATTTGGTGTATATGCTTCTCCACCAGTTAGTTCAACTTTTGCACTGTTGCTTTTTTCAGCACTACCATAGTTTACTTTAATGGTGTAGGTACCATCGTATTTCCACATAGCACCTGCTGTATTTAGTGTCGTCTCAAAAGTTCCATCTTGTGATACATTGACTTGGTCAACTGTAACGATGGAGTTTAAGGGACTAACAACAGTTACTGTAACTGGAAATCCAGAGGCTACGTTTGCTACTTGGCCTGTTACCATAATCATGTCACTATGTCCATATCCTGTTTTGTCTGTCCAAACAGATACTGGAAGAGCTTCTCTCAACATTTTGTTTGCTGTTGCCTTGGCATCTTCCATTGAACATCCTACACATGCTTCTGGAATATCTCCTGAAGCAGCATATGCTGATGACATGGTTAAAGTACCGACTGCAGTCATTAAGGCTAGTAGCGCGAACGACGTTCGGTTGTTCATCTTGTTGCGATTTGCATCCGTCTCTATTTATGTATATTTAAAAAGAGAAAAAAGTTGTGAACTTAGTATCTTGGAACAATGCTAAGTCTTGACTTTGCAGAGACTGCAATTATTGAGATAATTGCTACTGCAAGAATCATAGCTGCTATTGTGCCAAATTCTGGGACTACAACTCCGTCCTTGATATCTACTTCAGTTGAAGCAGAATATTTTGGATCATCGAATTGTTTTACCATTACAGTGTACAATCCATCTTGTTTCCATAGTGGTCCGCCTACTGTAATTTCAGTAGCGAATTCGCCATCAAGCATTGGTGATATTTGAGCTACTTTTACCACATTTCCATTTGGTGCAATCACTTTCACTGTGATATCTTGACTAACTCTGTCTGTTTTTCCAGTAACCTCAAACATTGTAGAACCATTTTCAATAATTATTGCATCAAGCAGAATCCCTGCATCTTTTGCAACATTTGTTGTATTTGGTGTGAAAATACCTGTTTCTAAATTAGATTCGGTTTCAGAAGTTCTTTCAGTCATACCGTCTGTTATTTCAACAAATACCTTCAAAGTGTACAATGAATTTGCTCCTGTGCCTTGCATTGCTTTGATCTTGTAAAATCCATCTTCAGTCCATGTTGGTCCGACTTTGAATGTTTTTGCAAAAATTCCTTCTGCGTCTGGTGACACTTGATCAATTGCAACAACATTGCTTCCACTTGGAGAAGTTACAGTAAATGTAACGTCATTAAGCTTTGATACGGTTTTACCTGTTACAGTAATTGTATCTGAGCCTTTATCGGCTGTAGCTGTAATGGACATTCCGAGATTTTGAGCAAAAGCATCTTGCTGAATAGAGGTCATTGAAACTAATGACAGTGCCATGAGGGCAATTGCCATTGATGTTGTAGAACGTTTAAAATTCATCCTATTTTCACCCAGCATTATTGCTATTTATGTATATTTAAAAATGGAATTTTGCGATCTAATCTGTATAGATCAGCTTAGTATTTAAAAATAGAAAAAAGATGAGATTTAGTATCTTGGTATAATACTAAGTCTTGACTTTGCAGAGACTGCAATTATTGAGATAATTGCTACTGCAAGAATCATAGCTGCTATTGTACCAAATTCTGGGACTACAAATGTACCGATTATTTCGATCTCTTCTGCTCCAACTGGGAATGCTATAGTAAGAACTCTGTTTGTTGATGTTGTTGTTTCATCAAAGTCTACTTCTTCTCCATCAATTAAGACGAAAAAGTCATCATCTTCCCCATTCATTGTTGCATCCATGATAGATCTAGGAATTGTAAGAGTCAATGAACCATCGCTTGTAGCAGAAATAGAAACTATGAGTGAATTTGCATCCACATCAGGCATAATACTAAGTAGTTTTCCACCTGTAATTTCATATCCTATCAAATCAGTTGAACCTTCAATTGATACTGTTTTGTCAGTAACTTTAGGAGGATTTGTTGGTGTTGTTGTAGATCCACCAAATTCAAATGATGTTGCTGCTGTTCGATTTTCATTTCCATATTGAACTGTAACAGTGTATGTTCCCTCTGTTCTCATTGTTCCACCTGCAGTAATTTCAGTACTGAATTTTTTATCAGCACCAACTGCTACTTGTGCAATTGCAACAATGCTTCCATTAGAAGATGTAACGATGACACTTACTGGAACACCATACAGATCTTTTACTTCTCCTGTTACTAGAATTGTGTCACCTTCTGAATATGATGACTTATCTGTAGTAACAACAATCGAGCTTTGTATTTGTCCAAATGCTGGTGCCATACCAATACTTGCAAATAATATTGCAGATAGGGCAAACACCGTTAGATGAGCTTTCATCATTTTTACGCCTAAATTTATACTATTTAAGGTTGTGATAAAATTTGTTGACAAAATAGAAAAAAGACTGTTTTTTTTGCGGATTTCAAATTACATATATATTAACCCGAGCGTGAATTTTTGACAGTTTGTGTGTTTTCATTAGTGTTACATTTAATGTTCGATATGGGGGTATTTTGAATGGCAACTAAGAAAAATCAAGTTTTAGTACCTGATCATGTATACGTTCCAAAACATGAAATTATTCCAAAGCAAGAAGCTGAAGAAGTTTTAAAAAAATACAATTGTAAACCAACTGAATTACCATTAATCTTTGTAAACGATCCTGCAATTTTGGGACTTGGTGTAAAACCTGGAGATATGATAAAAATTACAAGAAAGAGTCCAACTGCTGGTGAAAGTCTCTATTATCGTTATGTGGTGGAAATCTAATGGCTGATCCTTCAACAAAACGTTGGCCAGTAATTCAAGACATTCTAAAACGTGAAGGTATTGCACGTCAACATCTAAACTCTTTTGATGAATTTTTAGAACGAGGATTACAAAGTATCATTAATGAAGTTGGACAAATTGATATTGAAAATGCAGAATATCCTTACAAGATTCAACTAGGTAAAGTCAAACTTCAACAACCAAGAATGATGGAGCTGGATGGTTCCATAACTCATATCACTCCAGCTGAAGCAAGATTGAGAAATGTTTCTTACTCTGCTCCAGTAATGATGGAGGCAAGTGTTGTTGAAGATGGAAAAATTTTAGAATCAAGATTTGTCCACATTGGAGATGTTCCAGTAATGGCAAAATCAAACGCTTGCATATTGCATAATTTCTCTTCTCAAAAATTAATTGAACATGGTGAAGACCCAAATGATCCTGGCGGTTATTTCATAATTAATGGTTCAGAGCGTGTCATTGTTGGATTAGAAGATCTTTCTTACAACAAAATTATTGTAGATAGAGAAACCGTTGGTGGAAATATTGTTTTCAAAGCTAAAGTATATTCTTCAATTGTAGGATATCGTGCAAAATTAGAACTAGTAATGAAAAATGATGGATTAATTGTTGCCCGAATTCCTGGTTCTCCAGTTGACATTCCAGTTGTTACTTTGATGAGAGCCCTTGGATTAGAATCTGACAGAGAAATTGCATCTGTGGTTTCATTAGTTGATGAGATACAAGATGAATTGGAAGGCTCTTTTGAAAAAGCAGGTGATGTACCAACATCAAAAGATGCCATTGTCTATATCAGTAAAAGAATTGCACCTGGAATGCTAGAAGAGTTCCAGATTAAACGAGCTGAAACTTTGCTTGATTGGGGACTATTACCTCACTTGGGTAAACATCCTGAAAATAGAAAAGAGAAGGCCCAATTCTTAGGTGAAGCAGCATGTAAATTATTAGAATTAAAACTTGGATGGATTACTCCTGATGACAAAGATCATTATGGAAACAAAGTAATCAAATTTGCAGGACAAATGTTGGCAGATCTTTTCAGAACTGCATTTAGAAATTTGGTTAGAGACATGAAGTATCAATTAGAAAGATCTGGCCAGAAACGTGGAATCAATGCAGTTGCTGCAGCAATCCGCCCTGGAATTATTACTGATAAACTAAACAATGCTATTGCAACTGGAAACTGGGGAAGAGGTAGAGTTGGTGTCACTCAATTACTTGATAGAACTAATTATCTTTCAACCATTAGTCACCTTAGAAGAATTCAGTCTCCTCTCAGTAGAACTCAACCAAACTTTGAGGCAAGAGATTTGCATGCAACTCACTTTGGAAGAATTTGTCCGAGTGAAACACCTGAAGGCTCAAACTGTGGTTTGGTGAAAAACTTGGCCTTGTCAGGAATTATTTCAGTAAATGTACCATCTGAAGAAATAGTAGAAAAACTCTATGATCTTGGAACTGTTCATTTCTTTGATGCAAAAGAGGATTTGAAAAAAGATGGAACTAGAATTTTTGTAGATGGTCGTTTAATCGGTTATTACAAAGATGGAGGAGAACTAGCTGAATCCCTCAGAGAACTAAGAAGAAATTCAAAGATTCATCCACATGTTGGAGTCTCTTTCCATAAATCTGAGATTGAAGGTTCTACAAGAAGACTATACGTAAATTGCAATGCTGGTAGAGTATTACGTCCATTAATTATTATCAAAGACAACAAACCATTGTTAACTTCAGAATTACTAGATAAAATTTCAAAGAAATTACTTTCATGGACTGACCTTTTGAGAATGGGTGTCTTGGAAATGATTGATGCAAATGAAGAAGAAAATTGCTATATTACTTTGGATGAAAAAGATGCAAAGAAACATACCCACTTGGAAGTGTTCCCTCCAGCAATTCTTGGTGCAGGTGCTTCTATCATTCCATATCCAGAACATAACCAATCTCCAAGAAATACATACGAATCTGCAATGGCAAAACAGAGTTTAGGATTTTCTACACCTATGATGAATACCAGTACATATGTTAGACAACACTTTATGCTATATCCTCAAGTTCCAATTGTCAATACAAAAGCAATGAAACTTTTGGGATTAGAAGACAGACCTGCAGGACAAAATTGTGTTGTTGCAGTTTTGCCATTTGATGGTTACAATATTGAAGATGCAATTGTACTAAGCAAGGCATCTGTTGATAGAGGTCTTGGTAGAACTTTCTTCTTTAGAATTTATGATGCTGAAGCAAAACAATATCCTGGTGGAATGCGTGATACTTTTGAGATTCCAAATGCCGAAGATAACATTAGAGGTTACAAAGGTGAACGTGCATACAGATTACTTGAAGATGACGGCGTAGTAGCATCTGAAGCCACAGTTAAAGGTGGGGATATTTTGATTGGAAAAACTAGTCCACCAAGATTCATGGAAGAATATAGAGAATTTGAATCATCTGGACCATATAGACGTGATACTTCAATTGGTGTTAGACCTTCTGAAGCCGGTGTTATTGATACTGTAGTTATGACTCAATCCAACGAAGGTGGAAAAATGTACAAAATCCGTGCAAGAGATATGAGAATTCCTGAAATTGGTGATAAATTTGCATCAAGACATGGACAGAAAGGTGTCTTGGGAATTTTAGCTAAAGCAGAAGATCTTCCATACACTGCAAGTGGAATGTCTCCTGATGTCTTGATTAATCCTCATGCATTCCCTTCAAGAATGACAGTTGGAATGATGATGGAATCAATCTGTGGTAAAGCAGCTGCTTTGCGCGGAAAAAGATTTGATGGTTCTGCATTTGTCGGAGAGAAAATGCCTGAAGTAAAAGAAGTGATGGATGCACATGGTTTTGAATATTCTGGTAAAGAAATAATGTATGACGGAAGAACTGGTAAGTCATTCCCAGTTGAAGTTTTCATTGGAGTTGTATATTATCAAAAACTACACCATATGGTTGCAGACAAAATACATGCAAGAGCCCGTGGTCAAGTTCAGATGTTAACAAAACAACCAACTGAAGGAAGAGCAAGAGGTGGTGGATTGAGATTTGGTGAAATGGAAAGAGATTGCTTGATTGCATATGGTGCTTCTATGATTCTAAAAGACAGATTGTTAGATGAGTCTGATAAATCTGATATTTTTGTATGTGAAAGATGTGGTCTTGTTGCATATCATGATGTTAAACAAAGAAAATATGTCTGCAGAGTATGTGGAGATAAAGCCAAAGTGTCTTCTGTCTCCGTAGCATATGCATTCAAGTTATTGTTACAAGAGATGCAGAGTCTTAATGTTGCACCTCGATTATTGATCAAGGAGAAAATCTAGAATGTCTGTCCAAGCAATCAAAGCAATTGATGGAATTCGTTTCTCAGTTTGGTCTCCAACTGAAATTAGAAAATACTCTGTAGCTGAAATTACTGCTCCTGAAACATATGATGAAGATGGAATGCCTGTCCAAGGAGGTTTGATGGATGGAAGATTGGGAACACTTGAGCCTGGACAAAAATGTCTTACATGTGGAAACACTGCTGCAAGATGTCCTGGTCACTTTGGACACATTGAACTAGCTGAACCAATTTTGCACATTGCATTTATTGATAACATCTACAAATTACTACAATCTACATGTCGTTCTTGTGCCAGACTCAAAGTACCACAAGAAGATCTAAATGCATTCAAAAAAATTAAGGATAAACATGCCGCATACACTGTTGTTTCACAAAAACGTATTCCAGAACAAATTATTGAAAAAGCCAAAAAAGCAAAGGAATGCCCTCACTGTGGAAAAACACAATATGAATTGGTATTTACAAAACCAACAATCTTTGTAGAGAAGACTGAGATTGGTGAACACAGATTGTTGCCAATTACAATTAGAGAAAGATTTTCACAAATTGCTGATGAGGATTTAGAATTACTATCTTATGATCCAATTACTGCTAGACCAGAATGGTTTATTCTACAGGCTTTGCCTGTTCCACCAGTAACTGTAAGACCTTCAATTATTCTTGAAACAGGAATTAGATCTGAAGATGACCTGACTCACAAAATGGTTGACATCATCAGAGTTAATCAGAGATTAAAAGAAAGTAAGGAAGCAGGAACTCCGCCATTAATTGTACAAGACTTGGTTGACTTGTTGCAATATCACTCTACAACATATTTTGATAATGAAGTGTCTGGAATTCCTCAAGCTCATCATCGTTCCGGACGTCCACTCAAGACATTAACTCAAAGACTCAAAGGAAAAGAGGGAAGATTTAGAGGTTCATTATCTGGAAAGAGAGTTGACTTTTCAAGTAGAACTGTAATTTCTCCAGATCCTAACTTGGACTTGTCTGAAGTTGGTGTACCTGAACAAGTTGCTATGAAACTAACCATTCCTGAAATTGTTACAGAATGGAATATTGAAAGAATGAGAAAACTTGTAATTAACGGCCCTGAAAAGTTCCCTGGTGTAAACTATATTGTTAGACCAGACGGTGTCAAAATTAGATTAGATTTCGTAGAAGACCGCTCTACAATTGCTGAAACCCTTGAAATTGGTTATCTGATTGAAAGACATCTTGCAGATGGCGATATTGTTATGTTTAACAGACAACCATCACTTCACCAGATGTCTATCATGGCTCACTATGTGAGAGTACTGCCAGGCAAAACCTTCAGATTGCATCCTTCAGTTTGTCCACCATACAACGCAGACTTTGATGGTGATGAGATGAACCTTCACGTTCCTCAAAGTGAGGAAGCAAGAGCAGAAGCAATTCTTTTGATGAGAGTTCAAGATCAATTGATTTCTCCAAGATATGGTGGTCCAATTATTGGAGCACTGAGAGACTTTGTTACTGGCGCTTATCTGTTAACCAAAGATGATACTGTTCTATCTATTCAAGAATTTTCAAACTATGCTATGCTTGGTGGATACACTGGCGAACTTCCAAAACCTGGAACAAAAACAAAAGATGGTCCAGCATACACTGGAAAACAATTGTTCTCATTGTTCCTTCCAAAAGACTTCAACTATGTCCTTACATCAAAATGGTCAAAGGGAACAAAAGGTCCTGAAAAAGATGTTGTCATCAAAAACGGTGAACTCATCAGCGGTGTAATTGACAAGACATCAATTGGTGCAGAAGAACCTGAAAGTATCTTACACAGAATTACCAAAGACTATGGAAACGGTGTTGGTAAAAACTTCCTAAATTCTGTTTTAATCATGGTAAAACAATTCATCACTCACTATGGTTTCAGTTATGGCTATGGTGACCTTGAAGTTCCAGAAAAGAATGTACAAAAGATTCTAGATGATATTGAAGAAACATATGGCATTGTTGCTGACTTGACTGATCAATACAACAAAGGAACTTTGAAACTTACTAGAGGTATGAAGGCAGAAGAAGCTTTGGAGGCTTACATTGTTAATGAATTAGGTAAAGCAAGAATCAAAGCAGGAGATACTGCAAATGATTCTCTAGATGATAACAACGCTGGAAAAATTATGGCAACAACTGGTGCAAGAGGTTCAGCACTTAACGTAGGTCAGATGGCAGGTGCCTTAGGACAACAATCAAGAAGAGGTAACAGAATGAATGAGGGTTATAGTAATCGTGCATTAACTCACTACCAAGAGCATGACAGTAATCCTGATGCTCATGGATTTGTAAAATCAAACTACAGAACCGGTCTTACTGCTCTAGAATTCTTCTTCCACGCAATGGGAGGTCGTGAAGGTCTTGTAGATACTGCAGTTAGAACACAACAAAGTGGTTACATGCAGCGTAGATTGATTAACGCTTTAGAACATATTAGATTAGAATATGACGGAACAGTAAGAGATCCTCATGGACACATAGTTCAATTCCTTTATGGTGAAGATGGAATTGATGTGCAGAAAAGTGATCATGGTGAGGCATTTAATGCAAGCAGATTGGCTGAATCTCAAACCATCATTGATTCTGGAAAGAAAGCAACCAAAGACGAAATTGATACTCTAGCTAAAAAATATACCAAGACATTCAATCCAAGATTGACTGAACTTGTCACTGATGCTTTACACAAATCCAATCTAAGTAAAGATGGTATTGAAGCAGTTTGTAAGAAAGGTCTATCATTATACAATAAAGCCAAAGTCGAACCAGGTCAAGCAGTAGGAATTGTAACTGCACAATCAATTGGTGAACCAGGAACTCAAATGACTTTGAGAACTTTCCACTTTGCAGGAATTAAAGAAAGAAACGTAACACTTGGTCTTCCAAGATTAATTGAACTTGTTGATGCTAGAAAGAAACCTGTTACCCCAACTATGGATATTTACCTTGATGAAGAATCAAAGAAATCAAGAGAAAAAGCAATTGAAGTTGCAAGAAATGTGTTGCAAACCAAAGTCAGTGCCTTAATTGCTGATACTGAAACTGATTATTCTACAAATATCAAATTAATTCTCAGTCCAAACAGACTGCAAGAGAGAGGTTGCTCTGTATCTGAAGTAGAGGCTGCTTTATCCTCAAATAAAAAATTCAAGATGGAAGTTACAGGCGAACTAATCACATTGAATTTAGTTGAAGAGGCTGATACTGCAACTGCAATTGCAATTAGAAACAAAGTTCTCAACACTACCGTTAAGGGAGTTCCAGACATTGAACGAGTAACATTAGTCCAAAAAGATGATGAATGGGTTATTCAGACAACCGGTTCTAACATTGCCAAAGTTCTAGAAGTAAAAGGAATTGATAAGAAGAATGTTCGAACAAACAATGTCTTTGAAATTGCAGGAACTCTGGGAATTGAGGCTGCAAGAAATTCGTTAATTGATGAACTTAACCATACTTTGGGTGATCAAGGATTAGAAGTTGATAACAGATACATCATGCTAGTATCTGATTTGATGTGTTCTAGAGGTTACATGCAACAAATTGGTAGACATGGAATTGCAGGTACTAAGGACAGTGTTCTTGCTAGGGCTGCATTTGAGATTACAGTACCAACAATTGCACATGCTGCACTTGGTGGTGAAATTGAACAACTCAAAGGTATTACTGAAAATGTAATTGTTGGCAGTAACATTCCAATTGGAAGTGGTACTGTTGATTTGTACATGCAAGTAAGTAAAAAGAAATAGGAGACAGAGGAGTTTAGTGATAATTATGGCTGATGAAATTTCTACATTGATGAATAACAGTAAAGACAAAGTTGTGTTGTTGAGATTAAGAAACACAAAAACTGTTCAAGGAATACTCAAAGACTTTGATATCCATATGAACTTGACATTGGATAATGCTGAAGATGTTTCTGAAGAAAAACATGAAAAACTAGGAAAGATTTTGCTTAGAGGAGACAACATCCTTGCAGTCTCTTTGCCTGAAGATGAATCTTAAAAGTTCATCAAACATTAAATTCAATAATTAAGAATTTTCAGTATGCTGCAGTTTCTTTTGTTGACATTGCTTTTGTTTCCGGCATTTGGGCAATCTGCACCTGATTACGATAATCCATACTCTCCAATTTTTACCGACAAGCCTGTTTACTCTTGGACTGACAAAATGAAAATTACCATTATCTCTCCTAGCTGGAACTCTGATAGACATCTGATTGATTCTATTGGTGACACTAATGATCATCCAATTAAAATTTCTACATCTGAAAATTCACTTGAACCATATCGATTTACTGAAACAGATGTAAACTCTGGAATTTTTACTGCCGAGGTAATTCTTACGGGATTTACTCACGATGTTGATGGTGATGGAAATTTTGATACGTCTCCACGAACAATAGGAAATGGGCCAACCAGTGGGTTTTTAGAAGTTGATAGGGATTCTGCAATTACTATTTCGTTTGAATTTGCAGATGGGGTAGTACTAGTTGAATCTGTTCCTGTAAGTTGGAATGTTGGCACAATTAATTTCATGAAAGATGTTTTTTTTCTGGAAGATGCTGTAATAGTTAGAGTAGTTGATGCAGATATGAATCTGAATCCTGAAGCCTTGGATAACTTGCCCGTTCAGGTGTTCTCTGATTCAGATGTTGCAGGCATTGAGGTAAATGCAGTTGAAACATCTGAAAGTTCTGGCTTGTTTGTTGCAACAATTCCCCTATCTCAAAACTCTCCTTCAAGTGGAAACCGACTGTATGCTATGGCCGGAGATGATATCTTTGCCAAATATGATGATTACACCTTGCCAAAACCCTACTCCATAACGGACAACTTGGAAATCAAAACATCTGCCAAAGTTGATTCATCAATTCCTTCAATAGAGCGAATACAAAATTCAGAGATTACCTTTTCTGATGGTTTTGGAAATCCAATTCAATCATATACAAAAAATTCTCAAATACAAATAGTTGGCACAGTTGCTAACAATCATGATCTAAAACAACAATTTGTTTATTTTTTCCAGGTAAAAAATGACAAAAATTTTGTAGAGTCTCTTTCTTGGATTCAAGGCGAAATTTCCTCGCAACAAATTCTTGATGTTTCACAATCTTGGATTCCTGATGAATCCGGAACATATGAAATTGAAACTTTTGTGTGGAATTCAATAAATAATCCAACTGCACTATCTCCAAAAATGTCTACTTTGATAACTGTGGAATGAAAGTATAATTTCTACGTGATTATTAAATAGAAAATTACGTTTTGAGCCTTGTGTTAGGATACGTTTTAGGAATTGCCTTAGTGTTAACCGTATTGACTCCCGTTCTTTTGGCAGATGTGTTTGCTGATTCTATTATTGTCAACTTTGATAAGCAACTTTACGAGCTTGGTGACACTCTGACAATAACTGGTGAAATTTTAGATGTTGGAATGCCTGTAATTGCCATGAGCATTTATGATCCTGATGGGAAAGTTTTGTCTGCAAACAATCTAGAGATTTCTTCAGAAAACATTTTTTCCAAAACCATCAATCTTGAATCCCCTTTCTATGAGAAATCTGGTGAATATCTGGTAAAACTTGACTATGGACAAATTTCTCAAAACCACTATTTTCTGATGGATGGGGAACTTTCTATTCCTGAAATTTTTATTGAAGATGTGGAACCTGAGGTAATTTTGCTTTACACTGAGAAAAAGCAATACACTGACAACGAAGTAATTGAAATCACTGGTCTTGTTTCATCTGTAGATTCTCCAACTGTTTTGATTGGAATTTATGATCCGTTTGGAATGCCTGCTGGATTTTATTTTGGTGCCATAGATTCGAATATGGAATTTACTACAAGCTTTCTTGCAAAGGATGGTGTAAATTTTAGAGTTGATGGAACTTATTCTATCAAAGCACACTATGCAGAATCTGAAGTGACATCTTTTTTTGATTACTATAGTGTGTTGCCAGAAACTGAACAAACCACAAACGAAACTACAACAGAAACCACAAACGAAACTACAACAGAAACCACAAACGAAATTACAAATGAAACCACAACAGAAACCACAAACGAAACTACAAATGAAACCACAACAGAAACCACAAACGAAACTACAACAGAAACCACAAACAAAACTATTACAACAGAACAAACTAACACATCACAAGAATCCTCTACAACAACTACACCATCTCAATCTGTAATCAATGACACTCCATCAAAAAAATCCGAAAATAAAAAAGAAATATCAAATACCGTTTTAGAAAATAATCCAATTAAAAAAACAGATGATGGTGCAAAAAAAGAAATTAAAATTAAAAAAGAAAACAACCTTACAGTAGAAGATATTGAATTAGGAAAATTACTTAATCAAATACAATTAGAATGTGACTCAAGCACTTACACTGATACAATTTCTTACTATGATGGAATGGGGCCTGCACTGTATCGTTTATGCAAATTTGACAGTTCGTTGAATTTTTTCAATGAATCTCTAATGAACAATCCTAACGATGTTGAAATTCTAGTCAACAAAGGCTCAACTTTGGGAAAATTAGGCTATTATTCTGAGGCTATAGTGTTTTATGATCATGCAATTAGAATAGATTCTGATTTTCTTCCTGCAAAAAATAACAAAGCAAACGCCCTTGCTAATTTAGGAAATTTAGATGATGCAATTTTGCTGTACACTGAAATTTTGGAAAAGAATCCAAGTTATTTTACGGCACAGAAAAATCTTCAAATTGCTTTATCTGCAAACCATGATAATCAAATAACTCCAGTTGATGTATCTGATGAAAAGACAATTAATCCAAAACCCCAATCTGAACCTGTCTTAATTATAAATTCAGAAAAACAAACATCTCAGAATTTCTTTGATGAAGTAGGTATTGCGTTTTCAACTTTGGGTTCTCTATTTGATTTTCTAAACTAATTTCTTGAATTTCCACGCTTGATTTTTCAATAAACCTATAAAGCCCTGTTAAGACGATCGACATAAGGAAAACACATGAGTAAGATACTTGAAAAATCATTACGTGATGCTCGAAAAGAAGATAAGTTAACAATGGGCACTAAACAAGTTTTGAACTCCATAAAAAATTCCAAGCTAATTGTATTGTCTCAATCAATTAAAAAAGAAATGTTTGAGAAAATTGAATCCGATGCAAAAAAAGAAAAAATACCTTTAGTAAACTTTCAGGGAACATCAGTCGCATTAGGAAGACTATGTGGCTTACAATTTAGAATTTCAACAATTTCATTTACATCAATAGATGACGCAAGCATCAAATCAATTTTAAAAGATACAGAAGCTGAGGAAAAAAATGATTAGTTGCTCTTGCTTTAATGAAAGTTTAAATGAGACTTTTTTTGTTCGGAGATAAAAAGGAATTCTAATGACACAATCAATTAAACTCACAACTGATCAAATGCGAATGATGTCTCTTTTCCAAAATGTAACAGGTGCAACAGCACGTGATTGTGTAGAAGATGAAAAACAAGACAGAGTAATTTTTGTAGTTAATACTGGTAAAATGGGACTGGCAATTGGCAAAGGCGGAATTCATATCAAATCATTACAAAATATTGTTAAACGAAATGTAGAGTTGGTAGAATTTGATGATGATCCTGCAAAATTCTTGTCTAATTTACTAAATTCAAAACTAATTTCTGAAGTAAAAATAAATAAACGAAATGATGGGTCAAAACAGGCAATAGTAATGGTAGACCCAAGAAAGAAAGGAATTGTAGTTGGAAGAGAAGGTAGAAATGCAGAGAAAGCAAGACTACTTGCAAAACGATATTTTGATATTAGCAGTGTATTGATTAACAGTCCTGAACGGGCTACTATGGAGATGTAAGAATTGAGAAAATCACCACTTGGATTATTTGCTGGCAGAGTTTTAACAACTAAAAAGAAAAAACAGAGATGGGCAATCTCTACTTTCAAGAGAAGAAAATTAGGCATTGACAAAAAGGCTGACCCACTTGGTGGAGCTCCGCAAGCACGTGGAATTGTGTTAGAGAAAGTCGGCATTGCAGCAAAACAGCCAAACTCTGCTATCAGAAAATGTGTTAGAGTTCAACTAATTAAAAACGGAAAAACTGTAACTGCATTTTTGCCAAGAGACGGTGCAATGAATTTCATTGATGAACACGATGAAGTGCACATTCAAGGCATGGGTGCTACTCAAGGTGGTGCAATGGGAGATATTCCTGGAGTTAGATTCAAAGTTTTCAAAGTTAACGGTACTGCATTACACGAACTAGTAATCGGAAAGAAGGAGAAACCAAGGAGATAGATAAAATGGCACAAACAAAAAATTTACTATTATTTAGAAAATGGGATTTATCTGATATCGAAGTAAAAGATCCTGGCCTAAAGACTGCCATATCTTTGAGAAAACAAATCTTGCCTTACACTTATGGCCGTTCAGCATTAAAGAGATTCAACAAAGCAGATGTTAACATTGTTGAAAGACTAATCAACAAAACAATGCACTTTGGAAAAAAATATGCAAAGAACACTGGTCGAATGACTGGCAAGAAAACCAAGCTTCTCAATACCGTAAAGACTGCTTTTGATATTATTTCACTAAAAACCGGACAAAACCCTGTTGAAGTTTTGGTAAGGGCAATTGAATTTTCTGCACCAAACGAGGACACAACTCGAATCGTTTATGGTGGAACAGTTTACCATGTATCTGTAGATGTTGCTCCAATCAGAAGAGTAGACTTGGCACTAAAGTTCATTGCAGATGCTATTAAAGAGGCCACATTCTCAAATCCAAAACCAATTGAGGAACATATGGCAGAACAGCTAATGCTTGCAGCAGCAAATGATCCTGCAGCACCTTCTGTAAAGAAGAAAAACGAGCTTGAAAGAATAGCACAAGCATCTAGATAGTCATTTTACAAATTTTATCAGTAGCCCGAGGCAGATTCGAACTGCCGTCTCCGCCTATCCACTCTTGAGATCCAGAGGGCAGAATCCTTGACCGCTAGACTATCGGGCTACTTGAAGAAATTTTGATGTTTTAGAATATATTCATTTGTTGTAATCACTTTAGTCTAACTTCGCGAATTGCAGTTGCATAATCGCATGTTGCCCTCAATCTCATGTACGGTATTAATCTGAAATGAATGGAATAGATTGTTCCTTCTTTTCTGATAATTCCTTTTTGCAACAATGATGCAAGTCCTCTTGATGGAACATTGATTGTAATGTTTTTTTCTTTGCATATTTTGTCACGTTTGTCTTGAAACTGTTTTAGTGAAAAAGCAACATCGTTGATTTCTAAAATTAATGGCCAGACAATTTCTGCCCAAACAAATCTTCTGTTCTGAGTTGCAGAGGCATACTTTCCTTTTTCACTCAACATTAATAACATCTGCAAATGATGTTATAACTTGATTGTCCCAAAAAGAGATTGAAGAGTCACTTGATCTGTTGGAAAAGGATTGGGATGTTGATCCTATCCTTCGAAAATTTATGTTGGGAAAAATTACTGATGTTTCTGATTATCCAATCAAAGTCAAAGACGTTGTGTTTCATGTTCCTTATCTAAACTCTGAAAAAAAATACATTTTATGGAAATGCTACTGGCCTGACTGCCACAACTGCTGTGATAGACAGGGAAGACTACCATTAACCTCTGATGATCTAATTACCATTGGAAAAGGTTTGAAATACAAAAAGCCATCAGAATTTATCAAAAACGAAACTCTTACTGTCACGTATCAGGAGCCAGGACCCTCTGGGCAAATGACTACAATGACTACAATCAATCTTAAAAGAAAAACTGACGAAACTGAAGCTGATGATGGAACCCACATCTCATGTCGATTCTTAGATGAAAAGGGGGGCTGTAGCATGCATCCAGACAGGCCTGGCGTGTGCTATCTCTATCCTTTCTCAAGCTGGCTGGAAAATGAAAAGGGCAAGGCCCGTGTCCATGCCACATACCAGTTTACCGGTGACTGTCCTGGATTTTATCTGGCTGACTCTCTTGATCCAATGAAAGACGAGTTCAAAGATTACTCAAAGACCATCTATGATTACAACATGGCATCAAATAGAACAAACAGAGAAGGGTTTGGTTCTGTAAGTTTCAGCTAGGCTTTTGCAACTTTTAGCAAATCTGCAATCTTGATATCCATTCCAAACCTGTCTTCGTTCTTTTTCATGTAACGAAATATTGCAATAAAGTCTGGCAGTGCCTTGAAGAAACTGAAATCCTTGTGAATCTTTGCTCTGACAAAATTGAAAACCTTTGCATACACTTTGTAGTGTTTCTCAACTGCTTTTTCATATGCTTTAAAATCATGCATGTTCTCTAGGAAAATTTCAACACATTGCATTGATGGGATGATTCCTTCTCCTAGCAATGCATAGACTGTACCAATTGATTCTCCTACACCTACCACTTTGCCTGAATAGTATGGCTTGCATCTGTCCGGCGTTGCCAATCTGATTGGACGGCCCTTGGTTTTGAGAACTTTGCCTCCGTGTTTTTTTAGAAAATCATCTGTTGCCTTGATGTGCTGCTTGTTGTAATCTCCTGCTCCAATGTGTGCCCATTTTTCTCCCAGTGGGAAATACCAAAAGTATCCTGACATTCCGGGAAATGGTTCAATGTAAAAGTCATCATATGGAACCTTGTCCTCGTATTCAACTTTGTATTCATAGGTTGGCAAAAAGAAATCTTCTTTTAATTTTGGAAGGTATACTCTGTGAAATCCAGTACAATCAACTATCATGTCGTACTCTTTTTCTAGCTCTTCGAGCTTTGGTGGCTCGCCGTAAATAATTTTGGAATCTTTTATGAAATCTTTGATTAGTGCTAGCTTGTCATATGTGCATAAGCCTTTCAGGCCAATGTCGAATTTGACATCGTTGTTCATTTTGACATGCATGTTTTTTCCGTCATGAATCAGAAAATCATTAAAATCTCTACCTGTCTTTTTGCAGTATTCAGTTAGTATTGGCTTGATTGTTCCCCAAGCGCAAATCGAATCGTGGTTTTCCTCTCTCATTCTCTCATAACCTGTAACGTCGTGTTCAGAATTTTTTAATCTGGCCATGAGATAGGAACCTGCTACCCCCATTCCCATTACTGCAATCTTCAAGATATTTTCATTGAATTTGGGGTGTAATAAATAGACTATCTGAATTTGTTCAGGTAAATTCTCAATAGTAGGAAAAGATAGTGTCGGTTAAATATCAAATTCACATAAAGAATTCAGAAAAGGTGAGTCTCTCGTCTGAGTACAATCGTTTCAGGCCTTAAGACAAATCGCTGTCATCAGATAACTTGAAGTTACTGATCTTAAGTGGTGAGCTGTCATCAGCGCTTTTAGGTGCTGATCTTAAGCTCAGTCGCCTTTTCATTCAATTAAATTTGGGATTTGTTTTGTTTTTTTATGGATACATTTGAGGCAATAAGGACTCGACGTGCAATCAAAAAGTTTGATAGCACATACAAAATGTCTCCTGAAGACATCAAAAAATTGCAAGAGCTTACAATACTATCCCCTACAAGCTACAACCAACAGAACTGGAGGTTTGTCTACGTTACTGATCAAACAGTCAAAGACAAAATATCAAAAGCAGCTCGTGATCAAGCGCAACCCAAAGACGGCTCGTTGGTGATTGTCTTGTGTGGAAATCTTAATGCATGGAAAGAAGATCCGCTGCGCTACTGGAGAAACAACACTCCAGAAAAACAAGAGCTGGTAAAAAATTCCCTAGCTAGAAAATATGAGAACAGTCCTGAGAACCGCCGCGATGAGGCAATGCGCTCTTGCGGATTTGCAGCTCAGACAATAATGCTTGCAGCAAGACAGATGGGCCTTGACTCTTGTCCTATGGTTGGATTTGAGTATGACGAGCTTGCAGAGGTGATACAGTTGCCTGCCGATCACATGATTGTGATGATGGTAGTAGTTGGCAAAAGGGCTGAAGATGCTGCTCCGCGTGGAGGACAGCTTGCAGTCGATGAAGTGTTCTTTGAGAACCACTTTTGAAAATATGTAATATTGTGTTATGATCTGAGTTTATTATCTAGGTTGTCTTATCTTAATCATGGGCGTAGATGATGCCATCAAAAAGCTTGAGGTCTCAAACCAGGGACTGAAGGTAATTTTGGAGAACCTTGATGAGCAGCTAGCAGACATACGCTCTGACCCAAGGCTAGAGGGACTCGTAGATGACCTGGAGAATCTGTTTTATGCTTACTTGAAGACCTGGATTAAATCAAACACCGAGGTCTTAGATATTTTAAACAAAGAGAAATAGAAATTTCTGTTTTTAATTACAACTGTGCCAAACTATGCCACTTTAAAAAAAATTTTTGATGTGGATATAAAGGATGTGAGTAGCACACCATGGTGAATATCGAGCATCTGTTATTTCCTAGTTCGTCATTGTTATTGTATGAACGATAACATAAAACTCGGAGGACCGGATTGTTCCTTTGAAAAAGAAAAAAGACAATCCAAAGTGTATGAACTTCATTTTGAGAAGAGCATGTCTGCAAGAAAGATTGCACAACATCTTGGGAAAAATAGAAACACAATAAATGAAGACATCAAGCACTTTAATCAACAACTCTCAAAGGAAATCTCTGAAGTTGATTACCTTGCATCCTTTATGAAGCAAGTAAGTCGACTGGAAGATTCACGATACAGGTTGATTGAAGACTTGGAAAAGCAAGAAAAGACCAAAGACAAGCTAGCCATTGAAAAACAAATTTTTGCAATTGATGGCAAGCTGTCTGTTCTGTATGAGAAGGTTCCCCGCCTTCAACATTTTCATGATATTCCTACAATCTCTGAAGAGCAGGTAAAAGAGTTTACACGAGACCTTGTTCTAAATAACACGCAGATAGAGTATGACGTTAGTGAAATGTCTCAAATGATAATGGACTATCACAAATGTGATGTGGAATTTGCCCGTGAATTTGATGCTGCAATGCACAAGCTAGGACTGGGTCGATGCGGAGATGATCTAGATTATGACATGTTCAGATTCGCAAAGGTGAGATTATTCTTGAGTGATTCAGAAATAAAAAGGATTGAAAAAATTATGAAGAAACTTCATGAGAAACGACTGGATGATACAATCAAGGACATTAAGGTAAAATGAAACTATTATGGTTTAGAAAATAATGAATAAGATCCCAAATGTTTCTAAATGCTTAAGTTAATTCTGAACCTAATGGTCAAGTATCTATGAATTTTATTACAAAAAAAGTCCTTGAATTCCAATACAAAAAGCTGGAGGACTCTAAAAAGAGACTGAATCAGCATTTGGAAAAAAGAGAGTCTCTGACTGACTCTAAAGAGATTGAAAAAATAGAAAAATACATTGGAATTTGGAAAAAGAATATTGCAAAAATAGAAAATGAGATCAAAAAGATTGAAGACAAGGAATCTTGATTATTTGTAAGGATTATTCTTTTGCAAGTATTGCATTTACTTCCTTTCTGTGTGTGGCACAATATGGTGGAGATTCTCTGCAATCAGGACAGTTTAGGTACTTTTTGAAATCAAGCATGTTGAAACTTTGGTTTTTTCTTTAAAGATCTTTCGTAGAATTTGTCAGTGTTTGTTTTATTGTTATTTTCTATAATTATGCCATGACAGATGAATCATGGGAAAATATTCAGGGATTGTCTTGGATGTTTATTGAGTTTGATGAATAGAATTACTCTACACGAACATCAATCTGAACACTACGTGAACTTCCATAGTTTGAAGATCCTTCAAAGACTGCATAGAGTTCTACCACTCATGCCAAACAGCTCAAAGCAATTTTCAAACCATTTACTCGCAATCCAAAACTGTTTTGCACCAATTTTTACTAGTGAAAAAAACGTTATCCTATCTTCAAATCAAACCGTACCAAACGAGTATGGAATTGTTGTGTGTTTTTCTGAAATTGCATTCAAGTTTTAAACTGCGCCCACAATGGCCTGTGATCAGAAAGATAGTACCTGATGTATTTTCTAAACTTCTCTTCGTCAGGCTTTACCTTGTCCCACAAGTCAGGATATACGGCACCATCAAAATCAAATACGCCAGACTCGCCGGTGTATCTCTTTTTTGTGTTTCCTGGAAAGAAGAATATCTGGTCATACTCCTTGTCATCTACAATGTTTGATGCAACCCTTGTAGAGTGAGGAGGTCTATGCATTCCCCTTTTTGTCAGGGCTCGATATATTGGGTCCGAATGCTCTGCCTTTGGCAGGTTAAAGTCGCCAAGAACCATAAAGTTTTCAGAATAACTATGAGAGTCATCGCGTCGCAAGTCTGCCCATCTTGCAGCAGCATATGCCTCCAGCGCCCTTCGCTCTCTGTCTTTTTTGTTGTCATCTCCAAAGTACAGATGCACGTTTGCTATTACAAACTCAAAGTCTCCTGCCACAAATGACACAAAGAAAGGATTCCTGTCAAATCCCTTGAATTTCCTGTCAATTCCCGGAAGCTTGATGTGCCTGTTCTCTGATGGCGGCACTGCAACTTCTCCTACCATCTCAAGTTCTGATATTTTGCGGGAATCATATACAAATGCAGAGCGCTCGTCGTTTCCTGCCCTGTCATTGAAAACTATTCGGTATGACTTTGGCAGCATATCAAGTACTGCCCTTAGATGATGCAGGTTGTCATGAATCTCCTGTAGGCCTACAATGTCAAACCAACTAAGCATCTCTGCAATGAGTTCAAGTTCACTGTCTCTTCTTTTTTGCAGGCCAAAGTTTGCAATGTTCCAAGTTGCAATGATGATGTGGTCCTTGGATTTGTTTGGTATCTCTCTTTTCTTTTTGTGTGTCCTTAGGTTTTGAATCTCTGAATCTGCGTTATAGTTGTGTGGAGGATTTGGCTTTTCAAAAGAGAACATATACTGATATGTATTTGATAATTATTAAATTGATAGGAGCATCATTAATTATAATAGTATCCTAGTATCTTCATAATTATGGAATGGCCACAGACAGTAGAGAACCATTACCTGTTTTTCACTTCTTTAATTGCAATTGTTACTGGCATTGCAAATCTTAGTGTGATTTACTGCATGTCCCTTGAGAAGGGAATAACCGAGGGATTGGGACTTGCCGCAATAGGAATCATTACCTTTTGGGGAACACTTGTGGCATCATCCGTTTTTGAGGAACACAGACATGACCATGGTATTGCACATGCCCCTGATAAGATAATTGTCGGAAAGAATGTAGACGATAGCATCAAAGAAAAACTACGTAGTATCAGAGATCAAGAAGGAAGACAAGACTTTGAAAAAAACATAGGGACACACTTTTCAACATTTACAAAAACAAATGATTCTGATAAACTAAAAAAAGATATTCTCAAAGAATTTTCTCTGACAAAAAATCCTTTTGTCTTTGTAGACAAGAAAAATCCAAAAAAAGACGAGTCAGGAAACTTTGTTGAAAACGTCATCGTCGGTACTGGAATCATGAGAAAGTCGCTTGCTGCCTCACTTGTAATAACATACATTGTATTAATCGGCCTGTCTCTTAGCGCAGGGACTTTGGATGACTCTATCAAAGAGCCAGAGAACTCATCAGCCTCCAAACAAAGCATTCTTGGTGCAGCATCGTACTATGTCATGTCTGGTCAGATATTGAAGTCGGCCTTTGGAGCAAACCTCTCCACAGAACTATCTGAAACAATTGAGATGTCTGAAAGCTCTGACACCCATCAAAAAAGCACAGTAACTAAACTAGAAAAACAGAATTCTGAAGGCACAAAATCCCCCGAACAGATACTTTTGGAAAAAGATCCAAAAACACTCATCGAGCATTTTACCATAGTCGTAACTGCAGTCGTAGGGTTCTATTTTGGCTCAAACACCCTAAATGCATTGCTCAAGGCAAGAAAAGAAGATCACTCCAATGACGACCTGTCAGACATCAACAAAAAATTAGAAAAGCAAGAAAAGGTGACTACTGAAATGAAAGGCAAACTTGACTCTCATCCAACACTATCTAAAACAATTTCCAAAGACGCAATCGAGACAATTAACAATCTGAAAATATCAGACAAAGACAAACTTGATTTGATACAAAAATTATTCAAATGACTGACTATTGGTTTTCCTATACTCAGGAAGAGTATGTTGAAAAGCTCCAGTGGCTAAGACGCATTCTAAAAGTCAAAGACAAGGAAAAGCAGTTCTCCTACAGACACTGTACTGTCCAGACTGTAAGAACTTTAGACAACAAGACCCGAGTCATACTGCGAAGAACAAACTCCAAGTATTCATCATACATGGAATTCACATACACAGTAAACCTGATGATGGGTTTTGTAGTAGACAAGACATATGAGCCAACAACAGAAAAGATAACGGTCAAAGAAAAGACATATGATGCATGGGTAATCAACTTTGATGTTGTAGAGTTCAAGGACTCTGAGTTTCTCCGACCAATAACAGGAGTCAAGATTTGGATGCGCAAAGGTACCGGAGACATAAAGTCTTCTGAGATTTACAAGCTGTACCTTGACATACAAAAACCAAGACCTATAACAAAGTTCTTCGAGTCAGATGTGCCAAAAAACTCTGATGTCTTGCCAGTAATTTATCAGCCAAGAATTGATGCATGGAAGAATTTTTTGCGCGAGGTTCATGTACATCCGTTGTCTGATAAGGACTTTGAAGTAACACTGGTATTCAATGACGAGATACTGAGAGCTCATGGACCACTTGATGCAATTTACAGGGGACTGCGAGTCCTGATTCACAAGCGAATCCAAGATGTGGAGACATTTTGTATGCATTTTGATGAGCCTCACTTCAAATTTCCTGGAATTTACAGTGATGGAAAGACAATATTTGAAGATGACATTCATGGACACAAGACAGAAGATCATCCAGACGGAGTCCCGCATGTCCCAATAAAGTATTATTTCCAGTCAGAGAATCATCCAGTTGTTTTTGTAAACACATCAAACCACGCAATGGCACAAGGAGACAACAACCATGACTTTTGGAAATGGGAGTATATCCCATGGACTCAAAACATTCCAATCATCAAGAAGGGCCTGTCCCGTGAACAAGTAGATGATTCCTTTAGGATAATCAAATCAAAGTTTTGGAGAAGAGTCTTTGGAATTAAAGACAACACTCCATGTGACGATCAGTTATGAACATATGAAAACTTTATTTAATTTGCAACAAAGAAAAAATTATGCCAGAATGGTGGGAGTATATCCCTGTTGTTTCAACTTTGGGGCATGCATTCCAAGAACCGCCAGGAACTGATTGGGCAGATTACAACTCTGCTGCAGTAACACAGCAAGAATGCCAAGATCCTGCTAATGCAAAGATTCTTTGTGAGAAAAGAATCGATTCGATGATGTTGCAATATATTGCAAGTTATGTTGGCGTATCACTTCCAGCTGATTTCATAAAAACAGTAGGCGGATTGGTTATGGCTGAAATCATAAAGGCAATCTTGATCAGTTTGGGCAAAAAGAAGGCAGCTGCTGCTGCATTGACTGGACCCTTTGCGGCATTTGTGGCAATTGACGGGTTCTTGGACTTGGGAGCAATTTCTACCAAGATTTGGAGGATATATGATGCGGCAAACGATGCAAAATCTGTTTTGTGCAGATGTGGTTAAGTTTGTCAAAATGTCATGGTTTTTGAAAATTTAAAGTTTGGAAAACTTTTAGCAATTCATGGACTGTCCTGACTGCAACACTCCCATGGAAAAAGAGCACATCAATACTGCAGATAAGGGAAATCTGACATATTTTACAAACTGGTACTGCAAGAAATGTGGCAAGAGTGAGTATCGTCAATATGACGTGAAATTCTGAGAGTTGAACTGGTGGTGTAAATCTCTATGAGAGAATTAATTTTGAATTGAATATTATTGAAAATCGTTAAACATCTAACAAAATTCTGTTAAACTTTACTTTACGGTTGAAATGTCTAGTTTATTTTTCATACTTGAATTATCATGTCATTGTAAAATTCTTCAAATAATAGGCATGATAATCTATTGTATGAAAGATACAATAATTTTGAAGAATATGCTTGTTCAGGCACAGTGTGTATCTTTAGTTTACATTTCGGTTGAAATGTAACGTTTGATTTCTTAGTATTTTAACGAATTTCGTTTTGAGTTAATTTCCAATTATTACTTTTTTTAATTTCAATATAGTGATGGATCTAGAGAGTTAAACCAATCATACAATTCCCCTTAAGAGAATTGCAAGTTACAGTATCGAACTACAGTACTCTCAGAGTTTTTAGAGGTACATCATCACACCAATAGTCCGATACTGCAAATGAGTTCAAATATTGAAAATTTTTGTTTCTTTTGGCATTAATCTACATTATCATTCAATCAAAATAGCAGGTTTGAAAGGCCTTGCATGTCTAGCTTTTCCTTTTGGATCATAAATGTCGCTATCTGATTCTGAATACACTGAAATCTCTACACCAAACTCTTTTGCTCCAATGCTGGATAATTCTGATTTGAGAAATTCTTTCTCATCAAACGAATCAGATTCTAGCTTCATGTTTTTGATTTCTTCTGACTCTGAATGCAAATCCTTGATCACTTTTTGGATATAGTCTGGCATTTTTTTAGCATTACTAGTTTCAGGATCTGCAATGAGTTCTTTCATTACGACTCCCATGTTGTTTTGTCCTCCAACCATAATTCCTAGTATCTTGCGATAAACTTTGGATTTGAATTCATCTGAATTTACATAGATTACAATTTTCTTTGGAGTGATCTTTGTGACCTTGAGAATGTTTGCAATGTCATCTATTGTTCCCTTTAGCAACTCTTCGGATTGAATTGAAGTGGCATCAACATCACTTTTGGAATATTTTGGCCACTGGGATTTTGAGACAAGCTCTGTATTCCCAAGCTTCTCCCACATCTCTTCAGCTATGTGTGGTGCAAACGGAGACAGCATTGCAACTCGCGCAGAGTTTATCTTGTACAGTATTCCTGAAACGTCTTTTCTTTCTTTGGCTTCCACTCGCTTGTTGTACCAGCTCAAATCAGACTCAAACCCAAACAAAATCTCGTGCAGTCCTTCCCTTAGTCTCATCTTCTCAAGGGACTCTGTAACTGTGCCAACCATGCTCTGTAGTTTAGATAAAATCCATCTGTCTTCAGCTTGCAATTCTGATACAGGCTCGTTTTTGAGCCTGGAGCACTCTTCAAGAAGTGATGCAAGCTTGCCCTGAATTCCTGAAACTGATTCCATGTTAAAATCAGCATCCTGCAGCAATTCAGCTGATGATATTATTGCCAGTCTTATTGGATCAGCACCATGGTCCTTGATTGCAGTTCGTAATGGAATGATGTTTCCCATACTCTTTGACATTTTAGCACCATCCATCATTACACTTCCATTAACTACAATCTCTTGCGGCCATAGTTTTCTCTCAAAGATTGCAACATGGTTTAACACAAAAAACGACAAGTGGTTCTGCACCAAATCTCTTCCAGAATGCCTTGAATCAACTGGATAGAAATATTGGAATTCTTTTTTCATTGTCTCTATTGTATCTTCAGATAACTTTGATGTGCTAGCAGCTAGTTTTACATCTCCTTTGTCTAGTAATATGTAATCGAAAAACTCTCTAGTCAAATTCTCAGGTGCTACAGTTCCGTCATTTACAAATCGTGAGATTGTATAGTATGCCATGTAGATTACACTGTCAGACAATGACTCTACAATCCAGTCTTTGTCCCATGGAAGCTTGGTTCCCAATCCTTGCTGTCTTGCACATGCTCTCTCATGCAACCACTCTATGACTTCTTTGAACTCTGTTCTGATGTTGCTTGGCAGAATGTTCATCTCATCAAAGCAATTGCGAGCTAGTTCCTTCCATTCCTCATCTCCGTAATTCAAAAACCACTGATTGTTCAATACTTTGACTACACATTCTGCTCCACACCTGCAACGTACTGGCGCATTCTCTAGTACTGGGAATTTCTCTAGATGATTATTTTCTTGCAGCCATGCTCTGATTTTGTCTCGTCCAAACTGAACCTTTTCGTTGTCAAACTGACCGCATCTTTCGTTTAGCTTGCCGTCTGTGAATTCTTTGAGATACAACTCCTTTGTTGCCTCTTCTAGCTTTTCATCTGATTGGTCTGATACTCCCAATTTCTCACAAATCTCTTTTGCAGGAAATTCCCCGTATCCTTCAGTAGATATGATTGGGATAGGCTCGATTTTTGAGGCTAATTCGTGGTTTTTGGCCTTGAGATCCATCAATGCCTGATAGTCTTTTGGTGCATGTGCAGGCACTGACATTACAAGACCTGTTCCCATGCCAGGTTCCACAAACTCTGCAGGCAATACTGGGATTTCCCGTCCGTCATGATTGATTGCATACTGTCCTATGATTTCACTCCCTGCAATCTCTCCATCAACTGTAACTTGCTTTTCAAAGAATTCTATCTTGTGTGCACATTCTTCTGAGACTATCCACTTTTCATCATCCACTGATACTTTTTTGTAAACTGTATTTGGATTGACCCACAGATTTGTAACACCAAAGATTGTTTCAGGTCGTAGTGTTGTAACTGGAAAAACAAATTCACCAAGCTTGAACTTTACCAAAAAGTTTTTCTCATCTATCTTTGGTTCCACATCTCCCATTGTGTCATGCTGTGATACGGGATTTTGATCCTTGGGACACCATCCAACTGGATGAGAACCTTGAATGATTCTGCCGTTCTCTTTTAGTGTGGTAATCTGCCACTCGATAAATTTTTGATAGCCTGGAACTATGGTTGTAAACTCTCGTCTCCAGTCAATGGAATAACCCATCTCTATCATTCCAGCTTTGATCTCTTCATGGAAATAGTCTGCAATCTTTATTGGTTCAACAAATGTTTTGATTGCTTCTTCTGGAACATGGTAGATATTTCGCAACCCGTCAAGAATTTCTTTTTCTCCTTTCTCAATTCTCTTTGCCATTCCAAGTACTGGCGTTCCAGTATAATGGAATCCCATTGGGAACAATACATTGTATCCGTTCATTCGATAAAATCTTGCATGAACATCAGCTAGTGTGTATGTTCTTCCATGTCCGATGTGTTGTGGAGAATTCGGATATGGATATGCAACTGTAATGAATTTTTTTGGTTTCTCATTTGGATTTGTCTCAAAGTCTTTTGACTCTGTCCACTTGTTTCGCCATTTAGTTTCTATTTTGTTCCAGTTTATCATGGTATTATCCTAAAATCATTGATTTTGCTTTGGCTATTGCCTCGTCTTTTTTAGATGTGTCTTTTCCTCCGCCTTGTGCAAATTTGGCATCTCCACCTCCAGAACCTCCTAGAATTGAGGCTATCTCCTTGGCAATTTGGCCTGAATTTACGCCTGAATCTGCCCCTGCATACACCATTACACGTACAGTTGGCCCTGATTCAAAAATTCCACAAAATGCTGCTTTGCCATCCTTGGCAACTAGCTTCTTGCCAAAGTTCTGATGGAAATACTCATCGTAACTCTCATCTGATGTAAAGCAAATTTTGTCCTTTACTGTAATGCCATCAAGTTGCCCTGATTGCCCATCTAGAATCTTTTCTAGTAATATTGGAATCTGCTCTCTTGCTTTTTGCTTGTTTTCTTCTCGCTGTTTTTCTAGTTCTTGTTTTGCAGCTTGCTCTTGAGCTTGTCTTTTTGATTCTTCTTCCTGGTCTTTTACATACTGGAATGCAGTTGGTCCTGAGACAAATTCTATGCGAACAACTCCGTCTTGGATTCTTTTTGTCTTTGTAATTTTGATTAACTCAATATCTCCGGTTTTTTTGACATGTGTTCCACCACATGCTTCAATGTCTTTGTCCTCAATGGATACTATTCTTACAGACTTTACTGGAACAACTCCTCCCTGATAAATTCTAAATCCGTACTTTTGTTCTGCAGTTCCTCTATCATAGTAATTGATGCTTACTGGGAGGTTTTGTTTCACCATAGAGTTTGCAGCATCTTCAATCTGTCTTACTTGCTCTTCAGTCAATGAAGAATGATGTGTGATATCCAACCTTGCATGATCATCGTCTTTGAATGCAGAGTGCTGCCAAATCCAAGAACCAAGAACTCCTCTTGATGATGCGTTGATGATGTGAGTACTTGTGTGGTTCTTTGTAATGTTTGCACGTCGAGTCTCATCGACTTTGCATTTTACAGTCTCTCCTTCTTTTGGTACTCCACCTTCAAGCTTGTGAACTATAATGTCTGCATGTTTATCCACATTTACAACTTTGAATCCTGCAATATTTCCATAGTCTGGTTCTTGTCCTCCTCCCCTTGCATAAAATGAAGTTCTATCCAATACAACTTGATCATCAAACACTTTGAGAACCTTGGCCTCAAACTCCATTGGGTCGTCCTTGTAAAACAGAGTCTCAGTTTCAGGCAGTTCCTCTAGTGGAAGTTCTGCAATTGCCTTTTTCTTCTCAGACTGGTGCAAATCAGATAGTTTTGCATAAAATGACGATGGAATCTCAGTTATTGCATCGACTTCTTTGAGATATTCTGGCGTAATCCCGTCTGATTCGTACAGTGTGATGAGTTCATCTACGTTTGGGGTGCCTCTTTCGCGAATCTTTTCAGCCTTTTTCTTCATGTGAACTTTGGATTCCTCGTATCTTGCAGATTCTAGCTTGAGAATCTTCTTGACATCTTCTCTCTTCTCATCAAGCTCAGGATACGTGTCCTTGAGATAGTCAATATGAGTATCAATTAGATCATCAATGTCTAGCTTCAAGTTTAGCTTGCTAATTGTTGCATTGATTCGCCTTAGCATCATTCTGAGATTGTATCCTCCTCCAACATTGCTTGGCAATGCACCGTCAGTTATTGCAAAAATCAATGTCCTCAAATGATCTGCAATCAGATAGATTCCTTCAAGTGGTGTAATCATTTTGTTTAGCTGATCATCTGTAATTCCTGCATTCTTTACTGCAAGACGTCTTACCTGGTTTAGATCATCGAAATGATCAATCTCTTTTGCAATCTCTGTAAAGTATTTTCTCAAAATTTCTGAATCTGAATCAATTCCAACCTTTTCAAACAGTTTGCCATTGATTGGACCAAAGCAGCAGTCATATGCAGTTGGAGTTCCCATTGTAATCCATGCAAACCTCTCAAGGCCTGCTCCCATGTCTATGACTCTCTGATCAAGTGTGGTGTGCTTTCCTAGCTCTCCTTGAAATTCTGTAAACACTGCATTGCCTAATTCTAATCCTCGAACAAAGTATTCTAGTGATGGACCAAAAGAGCCACCACCTGCCCAAACATCTTCTACAAAAACGACTTCTTCTTTTTTGATTCCAAACTGATCAGTTAGCAATCTAAAATCCAAATCAACACATTCATCCTTCCAGTATCCTCCCAAATCAGGAACACTGTGCTGCCCAATCATGCAGAAACTAGAGAAATGTCTTCCTGTAACTCCGACATTTTCTAAATCCTTAAAACGCAAACAAGTCTGTGGGACAACTAGCGGGTTTGCAGGAAACTCAAACACTACTTTGGAACCCATTACTCTTTGAAAGTCAACTACTGATGCGATTGTAAAAAACAAGTCATCTCGCCATCTGCAAACAACAGGATAGCGACTAACTGAAGTGTGATTGTTTTTTACAAAAAACTCTTCGACTTGTTTCCAAGATTGTGTATAATCAAATCTCTTGCTAGTTGGAGGCTCGCCAATGAAAGAATACGTATCTTTCCCATCATCAGGACACAGGTCTCTGTCGGCATTTAGAGTCCAAAAGAATCTGCCACATTTTGCACATGACTTTCTGACAAATCCTTGCTCTTGGAATAATTTTACATTATAGTATTTCTCAGGATCTGCTGAAAATTCTTTTAAAATCTCTTTTTTATCCAACTATCAAGGCTGCTTCAGACCGATATTAAGAATTAGCGCTGAGAAAAATGATCAATTATCTCAACTGCTAACTAGAATGGTTTTTGGTAAAATAATTGTAAATGTAGTGGGGTTAGTCGATACAGAAATAGTTCCGCCGTGCTGTTCTATGATGTTTTTACAACTTGCCAAACCAAGTCCCGTTCCCTTTTGTTTGGTTGTAAATAATGGCTCAAACACATGTTCCAGAGAATCTTTTGGAATGCCTATTCCGGAATCTACAAACTCTAAAACTATCTTGTCTTCTTTTTCGTCTCCTCTAATCTCAATTTCTCCTTTGTCTGGTATTGCCTGAATAGAGTTGATGATGAGATTGACAAACACTGCATCAAGTTTGACTGGATCACACTGTATGTGCATGTCTTTTTCAAATATTGTGATTTTGACATCATCTGGAATCTTGATCTTCTCTATGGCGTCCAGAATAATTTTACGAACTGATGTGTTGGTTGTCTCCAATGGAGATTTTCTGACATAATCTAACACATTTTCTATCTGGTGTGTCATTCTGTCTATGCTTTTGCTCATCAGGTTGATTCTTTTATCTAGTACAGGATCTAGTTTCGTTGTTGTTTGCTTTAGCAAGTCTGTTGTCATTTTTATCACCGATAATGGGTTTCTCAGATCATGTGCAAGACGTGCAGACAATTCACCAATTGCAGATAGTCTTTCGGCCTTGATGAATTCTTGTGATATGTGTTCTAATTCTTTTGTTCTTTGTATTAGATTCTTGTACAGTATTTTATTTAGCAAGAAAATTCCCACAGAAAAAATTATCATCAACATAACTAACACTATGGAAAAATAATCCAAAAAACTGGTATCTGTCTGTGGTGGCTGTAAATACCGTATGCTGAACAAAACTATTGCAACTGTAATGTTGATGATGACCAAAAATATCGAGATTCCATATTTTGTTATATTTTGCGTCTCAGACTGTACAGAATAGTTTGTTTCTTTGTCTGAAACATGCCTAGAATTGTGGATGCTGCGAAGCAACGAGAAAAACCATACTACATAGCTTGTAATCCATAAAACATCAATCAGATGATGGGTGGTATATTGTTCTGTTAGTGTCAAGAACAAAAACAATGTATCTGCAATAACAAATACCAAAACTCCTGCCAGTATCATTATCCAAAATAGATTTTTCCTTCTTTGAATCAAGAACAAGATTGTAATAATTACCGGTATGAGAACTAGTGCATCCAGTGCTGGATAGGCAAGTCCGATTACTGTCTCGATAATCTCGTTGCTATCTGAATTGTATGCGATGATGATAGTTGGGATTAGGGAAACAGCTGAAATTAGACTGGCAAAAAATATGCTTCTTTTTGGTATCTGTTTCTTTAGGGGTTTCAAAAAAATAAACAGTGAGATGAACATGAAAAACGGCGCGATGATGTAAAACACATCTGCCATGGATGGAAACGGTTCTGTCTCTAAAACTTGCTCATAAAAATTCCAAGTCTGTTCTGCTGCAAACCAGCTCACAAATGACAGTGCTAGAAAAACGAGGGATTTTTTTGGAATCTCCTTGATCTGTTCTGCTTTGATTGTAGCCCAGAGCACTACGATGACCAAGCTGCCGGGAATTGCAGTGTATAGAAACAGAGCAATTACATCAAAAATTGAAAATTCTATGGCTGAAAAATAATTTGCTATGTAAAGTGATATGATTGTAAGTAGCGTTGCAACAAAACAAGAAATCCATAGTTTGTCAAATCTTTCCATTTTTTGCTTGTGCATCTTGTCATAGACCCAATTTGCACCTGTTCTTCATAATATAAGATGTTATTGAAAAAATGAAAACAAATTGTATGAAACAATATACGGAAAGAAACCTCAATCAAAGATAAAAAATAAAGACTTCAAGAGATTATTTCTTTTTTGAAGCCTTGGTTGTCTTTTTTGCTGCTGTTTTTTTAGCGGTTGATTTTTTGGCTGTTGATTTTTTAGCTGTTGCCATGAAATTTGTTTAAAACAGTTGGATTTCTACAGGTGAAATTAACAAAATTACACAAAATGAGTACTATTCAGATAACAAATCTTCAAGATAATTTGGAATTAAATGAGCCAACATTTTCATCCTTTTGGTTTTAGGGATGTTACAATGGATATACTTTGCAAGAATTGTGTCTGATTGGGCAGGAATAAATACACTACATGAATCAAATTATTCATGTTTGGAAGAAAACCTACTTTGAAAGAAGGCACTCATATTTTCTCAGTTAAAAAAAACGGTGAATTTAATGACTTTATCTTTGGTATTGTTACTGGTGTTGATGGAAGAAAGGTTGGCATCAACGGAGTGATTGTAAATCCTGTAGGACTGAAAAACAAAATTGCTCAAGGAAAAACCGGTGAGCGCTCAAGAGAAATTCTTGAACACCCTACACCTGACAATGTAGTGTTGGCATTGGTGTATAGAGTTGAACATGAAAACTATGCCGAAGTCTTGGACCTTGACGAAGACAAGTGTGATATTCTTCCTCCAAAAATTTATGCAATGCTAGATGGTTGGATTCGAGAATCATTGCCGGAATTTTTCAATGCTGTTTTGTCCTTGCCAGAAGGTGCAGAAAGAGATGAGGCAAAACGAGTGCTAAGACAAAGAAAGGATACCTTGTCTGATCCAAATCTCAAACGAACAGTATATGCTGTTTGTCGTAGTCTAAAAATCCTGAACTGATTTTTGAATTTCTAGGCGTAAAATATAGTTGATTTCCTTGTTTGTTTACATGGCATTTTGTGCTATGTAAACTGTAAAAGCAATTCCAAATATTATGACTATAATAATTGATATGACTAGTTCTTTTTCCATAACATAAGGTATGAAGATAAGTACTTAGGTGTTTTTCAAATTCTGAAATCCTGTTTCGGGTTCATCTTTGTTCATGTATGCTTTCTTTTTTGCAATTTTTTCTTTGACTTCTGTCATTAGTTTCTCTTTTTCCTTTTGCATTATTTCTGCCATTGTCTTCTCGTCCATAACTCTCCCCATATCTTTTGATTTTAGACTTCTTTATGAATCAATTACTGATCATATTATTTCAAAAAAATGTAACAAACTGAAATTACATCTCCCTAAATAGATTAAATTTCAGATTCTTTTAGGTATGGTTAGTTGCATAGTGGTAGATGATGATCTAGACATTGTCGATCTGTTTTGTGAACTGCTGGAGATATCAAACGTGCAAGTTCTTGCCAAAGGACATGATGGAAAGCAAGCAGTAGAACTATATGAAAAATTCAAACCAGACGTTATCTTTGTTGATTTGTCCATGCCCAAATTTAATGGACAATACGCAATAACAAAAATCCGTAGAATACATCCTGATGCAAAAATTATTCTCTTAACTGGAGATTCTGGAAGTGAATCAGATCTTCGAGAAACTTTGGATGTAGACCATGTTCTTCACAAGCCGTTTAACATGCGTTCAATTCGAGAATTCATCACAGTTGCACTATTGGACAGTGCAGTAAGCAAAAACAAGTAGGAAATAACATGGATGACACTGATGAGATAAAAATGATAGAGTTAGATGTAGAAGAGATCAGAAAAAAGATGATCAAGGCATTAGGAACCGATGAGGAAATAGAATTAAAAAGAAAATACGATATGCTTCAAAAGAGAAAAACCAAACTTTTGAGAAGAAAAAACCGATTCAAATAACCAAAAAATAACAATCAGAAAAACACCAACGAAACGAGCCTAATTTCTCCATAGTTTTATATTATGCCCTAAGAAAATCTCGATACAATGGAATATGTTTACGCTGCTTTACTTCTTCACAAACTAGACAAAGAAGTTAACGAGGCAAACCTCACATCAGTTGTCAAAGCATCTGGTGCTGAAGTTAACGAAGCCCAAGTTAAATCACTAGTTGCAGCCTTGGCAGATGTCAATATCGACGAGGCAGTTAAAGCCGCTCCAGTAGCAGTTGCAGCAGCCGCAGCACCAGCAGCAGATGGCGCAGCAGCAGATGCACCGGCAAAAGAGGAGAAGAAAGAAGAACCTAAAAACGAAGAAGCAGCCATGGAAGGATTGTCTTCCTTATTTGGCTAAGCAACTTTACACTTTTTTCAATTTAATTTTGTTAATCTTATTTACTCCTAGCTCGCAGTTTGTATTGATTGGTTGATTTCTCTTTTCCAATAGATGGTTTCATTAGCATACTTGATTACTTGGGAACTATAGCTTTTGCAGTTACAGGAGCTTCAAAAGCAATAGCACACAAGGCAGATATCTTTGGAATTATTGTTTTAGCTACTGTAGTTGGCGTTGGCGGTGGTGTAACACGTGATGTTATCTTTGGAAGATTTCCAACTGCATTTTCTGATCCAATTTATGTCGGATTAACTGTAACAGTTGGAATTGTAATGTTTTTCTTGTTTACAAAATTCAAAAGACAGATGAGCATATGGCTTGTCTTTGATGCAGTTGGATTGGGAGTGTTTTCAATCTTAGGTGCATCCATTGCATATCATGTAGTTGGATTGGAGTTTCTTCCAATGCTCTTTGGTGGAATGATTACTGCCATTGGAGGTGGAATACTCAGAGACGTGTTTGTTAGAGAGATTCCAATTGTATTTGTAAAAGAAGTGTATGCAGTTGCAAGCATCATTGGAATTGTAATATTTTATGCAATGCTTTCTTCTGGTGTTGACATCCAGGTATCATCAATAGTTGGAATCGCTGCAGGAACTGGAATACGTTTGCTTGCAATGAAGTTTAATTGGAATCTGCCAAAGGTTAGAGAATCTTAAAGTTTGAGTTTTCCTGACTCTAGTGCTTCTTGCACGATATTGATTAATTCCTCAACACTGCATGTTCTAAGCGAGTCAGGCAAGGATTCAGCTTGAAATGACTGAAATTTTCCAATCTTTTTTCGCACCAGCATTTTGACAATCCCTGGCAAGTCGTCGTTGAATTTCTGACTGATGTGGTTTAGAATTTCATCTATCTCTTTTTGATTCATTGTGTTTTGTTACCTGTGATGGTCATAAAGTGTACTAAACTATGAGCAGTTTTGGAAAATTATGCTGGTGTGTAGTCTTTTGCTTGACCTGCAACACCTTTTGCTTGGGCATCTGCTTTTTGTAATATTTGCTCTTTAGTTTCATCTGTCATAAATCCAGATTCTACAGACAAAGAGCGAGCATATCCTGATGCCTTTGCAAGAATTTGTGAGATGTTCTCAGCAGTAACATATGCTGCCTCGATTGATAGTGATACTGCTTCTTGGTGGGCCTGTGCAAATTGGTCTCTGACTTTATCTACATCAATTACCATTTCTGTCTCGGCATATCTTAGGCCGTCTTCTAATGCAGAGTATAGTGAAATTCCAGCTTCTACTGGTTTGATATCTAATTTACCTAAGATTGATGCTAATTTTTCATTGATTGCTTCTCCTTTCTTTACTGGGGTGCTGTCTTTTGCAATCCAGATTGTACCTTGATCAATTTTTGTTGGAATGCCAGCTTCTTTGAATTCAGTAAGCATTGGACCTGGTGCAATACCTGTGTTTTTGGCAGGAACTACAATGTCAATACTTGCAATGTCTCCACCTCTTGCTGCCATCATGATTTTGTTTTTGGCAAGTAGTACGTTTAGCTTGAATGGTGACATGTCAGTAAATATGAACATGATTTGTCCTTTCAAATCAGAAATGATGTCTTTGATTCCTGGAATATCTAGTGTCTCTAGTGCTTTTGCTGCAACCTTATCTTTGACACAGACAAATTCTACTTGGCCTTTCAATGTTTTTCTTAATGGTAAGATTTGAGTGGAACGTACCTTTCTCATTTGAATGATTGATACAACTTTGTATTTTTTTGGAAGCTCTAATAGCTGTTGATACATCTGGGATTTTCTTTTAGGATAAGTGGTTCTATTCTCATGCATATTTCTTCTTAACCTCTTGTGCTTGTTTGATTGGTTTTCCCATTGTAGTCTTTACCAAAATCTTTTTCATGTTCTTCTCGCCGTTTGGCAATTTCTTTTCAATTGCGTTAAGGACTGCATGTGCGTTAATTGCTAAATCTGCATCCTCCATTGTTACATCTCCAATTTTAGCTGAAATGGATAGTGATGCTCTTGTTCTTACTTTGATACAAGATCTAAATCTTTCCAAGAATGCTTCAATTGATGCATCAAAAGGAACAGGTGTTGGCATTTTTCCTCTTGGACCTAAAAGTTGACCCAATGTTTTACCGACAGTTGGCATGATTTTTGTATCTGCCAAAAAGAAATCATATTTGTTTATGAATTTTCTAGATTCTCTTTTGTTAGTTCCAAATTTATCTAGTTCTTCAGTTCCAATTACAGAATCTGCATTTGCAGCTTTTGCTTTTTGGCTCATGTCACCTGTTGCAATAATGCAAACAGTTGCTGGAGAACTTGTCTTTGGAAGCTGAACAACTTCGTTAATTGCAAATCCTTTCTTTACATCAATATCTTTGAAAGTTACGATTAATTCCACAGATTGTTTGAATTTCCTCTCTTTGGTAGCAGCTTTTGCCTCTTTTACCAAATCGACGAGCTGACTCTCTGTGATCATAACGAACAATTTTCTAGAAAGCCTACTTAAAATCGTTTAGAGATTTGGGTTTTAGACCAATCAATTATTTTAAAAAATTACATATTTTCAGTAAAATTCTTAAAAATACAGCTAAAAACATGCTGAAAACCTACATATATTAAATCAGAACCAGATTTTTCTAGTACGTTGCACCGTTTTGATGAGTTAGATATGAAATTACTTTATGAATTAACCACAGACGGCTCAATTTCTGTCCCTACCTTATCCAAAAAGCTTGGAATTAACGCATCAGTGTTGTACAGTAGAATCAAACGATTGATGAAAAAGAAACTCATCAAGAAATTCACAATTGAGATTGACGATTCCCTGTTGGGAATAGGAGTCAAGGCATCTGTGGGAATTAATCGAGATCCAAAGTTCAAGGATTCCATTCACAAAAAATTCATGGAGACTGCCGAAGTCGTCTCAATCTCTGAGGTTACTGGCAGATTTGATATAATGATAAAGGTATATGCCAAGAATCTTGAGGCCCTACATTCAGTAGTAATTGAGAAGATTGGTAAAATTGAGGGCATTCAAAATACTGAGACTTTTGTAGAGTTACAAAAAACTGACAAAGAACCTGTTTATCTAATCCAATAATCTATTTTATGTCTGCAAAGAAAAATTTTCCAGACTGGGATTCCTTTTACAAAGAAACTGATGTCAAAGAGATGCCTTGGTACGAGCAAAATCTTGATGCAGATTTGGCTGATCAAATCAATTCTATGAATCTAAAAGAAGGAAAATTTCTAGATCTTGGTACGGGACCTGGAACACAGGCAATTGAACTGGCAAAGCTAGGTTTTGAATCCATAGGTGCTGATATTTCAAAACATGCAATTAGCAAAGCCCAAGAACTTTCAAGTGCTGCGACTTTTCTAGTGGATGATATTCTAAACTCCTCGTTTGCAGATGATGAGTTTGATTTTATTTTGGATAGGGGATGTTTTCATGTGTTTGAGCCATCACTACGAGAAAAATATCTGAATCAAATAAAGAGAATTCTAAGATATGATGGAATTTTGTTTCTTAAGGTGATGAGCAAAGAAGAAAAAACCTTGCCTGGTGAGGAAGGTCCTTACAAATTCTCAGAACAAGATGTCCTTGATGCATTTGAAAAAGATTTTCAGATATTATCCATTAAACCAACTGTTTACTATGGGACTATGAATCCCCCACCTAAAGCAATATTTGCAACAATCAAGCAAAAGAGCTAAAATCTCTATTGAAATTTCTCATCCCATTTGCCTTCGTTAACTTCGGCAGTAATTTCTTTTGGGGTTTTTCCTTCAACTTTGACACCTAGTGCAAGACATGTTCCGATGATTGTCTTTGCAACTGATTTTAATGAACTAGCATAAGATTTCTCTAGTTTTGTATTTGCAACTTTGATGACTGCATCCATGGTGACATCTCCTGCCCATTCAGTACCCGATGCACCTGAGCCTTTTTGAATTCCAGCTTCTTTCATGATAAGAGCAGCAGCTGATGGGATACCGATTTCAATTTCATATTTTTTTGTATCAGAATCAACAATTACTGTAACTGGAACTTTCATTCCTTCAAAGTCTTTGGTCTTTTCATTAATTGAGTTGATTACTTCCATGATGTTCACTCCGAGTGGACCTAATGCTGGACCCAAAGGTGGACCTGCTGATGCTGCTCCGCCTGTTACAAGTGATGAAATTTTTTGTTCTCCCATGTTAAATCAAATCCTAATTGAAAATTTAATCCTTCCTAAGCCTCACTGGACAGCTTTAGGTAGTTTGCGTCTACTGTGACTGGTAGTTGGTATGATGCGTCTAACAAAACTACAGTTGCTTCTTCTTTTTCAGCATCAATTCTTGTAATTGTTGCCTTCATTCCTTTGAATGGACCACCTGTGATCTCTACAATGTTATCTACTGCTAATTGTGAAACTGTTGATTTCTTGATGAGATATCCTTCGATATCTTTGAATTCTAATTCTCCTCTTAGTTGACCTCGAATGTGTCTGACTCCTTCTACTGCCATGTATGCATCGCTAGGATTGATTGCTTCTATTACGACATATCCTTTCAAATTGTCTACTAGTAAAACTGATTGAATGTTAATCTGGTTTGCATTAGCTTTTGCTTCTAGTAACCGCATTACCACTTTCTCCTGACCTCCTGTGGTTCTGATTGCAAACAAGTGTGATTTAATTTCCTCTGACAATGTTATCTACCAAACGTAATCACCGAAAAGACAAACTGAATTGTAAAACCAATTGCTCCTACTCCTGCTATTCCTAACAAAACTAGTCTAAGGTGTTGTTGATACTCATCCTTGTCTGGTTTCTTGGCCATTTTCATGGTATTGGCCATGTTTTTCAAAGTCTGCCTAGGGTTCATTGCTGGAAATTAATAAGGTGTCCTTATATCTCTTATCTCATGGAACTACTAGTTGCGTATCAAGATGACCCTGCAGGTCACAATATGGCAAAATATCTTTCAAAAGAAATGACTTTGGACGGCGATGTTTTTCGTGGAGAATTTTATGATCTACTAATTATCCAAACTCCTGCAATTTCTGCTGATTGGTTGGCAGACAAGTATGATTATGACGGATTTGTTTTTCTCTCAAAGCATGCAGCCGAATCCGGAGTGCTAGCTTTGACTTGTCACAGTACGGGAAATTTCTCTGCTGCAAAGTTTGGTGGCAACGACAGACAGGTTGCAATTCCAAAACCAGACTTTCAAAAAAGTTATCTTCAAACTTTAAAGAAGAACCAATCACAATTCTCTGACTTTCAAATAACTATAGAGGCAACTCATCACGGACCGACTGCGTTGCCAAAACCCTCTATCTTTGTAGAGATTGGAACTACTGAAAAGCAGTGGACTGATGAATCATTGTGTAATTCAGTAGCTGCACTAGTCCACAAAGTAATGTCACAACCTGTTGAAAAGCATCCAGTAGCAATTTGTTTTGGCGGAACCCACTATCCTTCAAAATTCACTGATGAATTGCTTGATGGAAAATATGCTCTTGGAACCGTAATACCAAAACATGCTTTAGATGATCTTGATGAGAAATTATTTTCGCATATTCTTGAGCAAAACAGTATGGCAACAGCTGCTCTTTTGGATTGGCGAGGCCTTGGCTCTAACAAACAAAAAGTACTTGATCTTTTAGAATCAACTAAGCTTGAGGTAATCAAACTTTGAATCTTGAGCAAAAGATTTACAAAAAATTGCTAGAGGTACCCAAAGGACAAATCACAACTTATGGTGAGTTGGCAAAAGCAGTTGGACTAAAAAATGGCCAAAGAGCTGTTGGAAAAATAATGAACAAAAACCCATACCCTGTCATCATTCCGTGTCACAGAGTTGTAATGTCTACTGGAAAAATTGGCGGATATGCATACGGGGAGCATGTGAAAACTAAGATGTTAAATGATGAAGGAATTCAAATTCAAAACGGCAAAATTGTGGAACTAGAAAATAAAATTTATCGATTCTAATCTTTTCTCTTTTCTTTAATCTCATCCATCAAAAGTCTGAGGTGTGCTTTGTTTCTAACTGTGTTTCCTCCGACTTTTTTGTAGAGTGCCCAGAATTCTGGATTGGTCAAATCCTTTCTGTCTTTTGCAATTTTCAATAGTCGTCTCAATGAACGAACCTTTGCAACATAGACTTCCTTTTTACCTACTCTAGCTCCCTTTCGTCCTTGTTTGGAACCTTGAGTTGTACCTCTCTTGTTTTTCTGAGCTTTCTTTTCATGTGCTCTTCCCTTTGAGGTACCGGTAAATGATTTGATTTTGATTGTGTTTGCTGTAATTAGACTGCGAATGTTTTCTCTTGTAATTGCATCTGCAATATCATCCAAGTGGTCTGTGTCAAATCTAATTCTGTGAACTCCTACACCAGTAACTCTGGCGGCGAGTCTTTTCTTAGCTTTAAGATTTACTACCACTTGCACTCACTCTCGCATTGAAAATTTTGAATTTCTGTTCAATTGCTTTAACGATAATCTCTTTTCTCTTCTTGGTTCCAACACTGTGTCCAAATCTAATTCCGTCTTTCTTTGGGTCTAGCTTCTCCAAGTCATTCAAATTGTAAACTAAGTTATCTGTAAATCCTGATGGGTGTAATCCTCTTGCGTCTTTAGGTCCTCCATATCCAACTTTGACTAGACCTGGACGTCCTCTGCTCTTTTGTTTTCTTTGGTGATGATCAATACCTTTTGGTTTTCTCCAATTGGTTTGTAGTCTAACATAACGCCAACTTTCTGGTCTTACAAAGTCTGGCTTGTTCTCTTTTGCCTCTTCTCTCTTTGCAAGTAGATCCTTGTTGATCGTCATGAAATTGAGTCTTGAATTTTGGAATAAATACGTTCCTAGACCAAAAATCATTCTCTATAAGAAAAAGATAATAAGGAAACTCTGGGCGGATCGAATATCTCATGAACCAGCCTGGGATTGAACACACCATTTTTGGAGGCATAATCCTCTGACCCAAGTACTTGGTACTGCAGCTACTGAGAAATTTTCCTCCCAACTAACTGCATTTGGAATCAATCCATCCAAAGTCCACAGAAATTTGGGCGTAGATGACATGGTCAAATTGGCAGTTGAGAGAAAGGAGGGAGTAGTAAACTCAACAGGCTCACTTTCAGTAAATACCGGAAAATATACTGGCAGATCCCCTGATGATAGATTTATCGTATATGATGATAAGACCCACGATACCATTGACTGGGGAAAAATAAACCACCAATTCCCAAGTGGAAAATTTGAAAAACTATTTGAAAAGATGAAAAAATTTGTCGATGACAAGGAACTCTTTGTTTTTGATGGTTTTGTAGGAGCTGATCCTGAAACCCGTTTACCAATCAGAGTAATCAATGATCATGTTTGGCAAAGCATGTTCTCAAGTAATTTGTTTATCAAACCAACAAGTGATGAACTAGAAAAACACGAACCTGAGTTTACAATTTTGTGTATCAATGATTTCCTAGCAGATCCTGAAGTTGATGGAACTAGAACTGATGTCTTCATTTTGATTGATTTGACAAGAAAGATAGTCTTGATTGGCGGAACAGAATATGCCGGAGAGATGAAAAAATCAATGTTTGGAGTAATGAATTTCTTATTGCCAGACCGCGGAATTTTCCCAATGCACTGCTCTGCAAATATTGGCGAAAAAGGAGACACTGCATTGTTCTTTGGTTTGTCTGGTACTGGAAAAACAACCTTGTCTGCAGACCCTAACAGAAAATTAATTGGAGACGATGAACATGGTTGGTCTGATAATGGCACGTTTAATTTTGAAGGTGGCTGTTATGCAAAATGTATCAACCTAAGCCAAGAAGCAGAACCTGAGATTTGGAATGCAATCAAACCTGGTGCTCTTTTAGAAAATGTTGTGTTAAATGACAATGTTCCTGATTATGATGATAATACATTAACTGAGAATACTCGTGTTGGATATCCTTTGGAGTTTATTCCAGGTGCAGTGATTCCAAGTGTCGGCGGACATCCACGTGTTATTGTATTTTTGACTGCAGATGCTCTAGGGGTGTTACCTCCTGTTTCAAGACTTACCAAAGAAGGTGCAATGTATCATTTCATGTCTGGATATACCAGCAAGTTGGCAGGAACTGAAAGAGGAATCAAAGAGCCAAAATCTGTGTTTTCTCAGTGTTTTGGTGCTCCATTCATGCCTAGACCGGCCTCTGTTTACGCAAAACTTCTTGGTGAAAAAACTAACCAGCACAATACCGTAGTTTACTTGGTAAACACTGGATGGTCTGGAGGACCATATGGTGTAGGCAAAAGAATCAAGATAAAATACAGCCGTGCAATGGTTACAGCAGCTCTTTCTGGTGCCCTTGATATTGTAAAGTATAGACATGATGATTTGTTTAATCTTGACATTCCTACAGAAGTAGAAGGCGTTCCTTCAGAAATCTTGGATCCTAAAAACACATGGATTGACAAAGACTCGTATGATCTTTCTGCAAAAAAACTAGCTCAGATGTTCGTTGAGAACTTTAAGAAATTTGAAAATGTCTCACCTGAAATAGTTGATGCAGGACCAAAGATTTCACAGTAAACTATTTTCTTTTAATCCATCCAAAAATTGCAATTCCAATTACAATAACAGTGATCATGCCAATTTGTTTTTCTGGGACTAGAATGTCAATTCTGCTAGGACTCTCGTTTATTGTATTGATTTGAATTATGTTAAATGCATCAGACGTGTTGCCGTTGACTCTGATTTTGGCATCAATCCAGTATTCAGAGTTTTCAAAAACTTCCATGGATGCGTTTTTGTCTGGAGTTGCAGTTGTAGTTTTAGAGATTCCGTCTTTGCTGTTTGTAACTAGAATTTTTGCAAACGTCCATTCTTCTGGATGATAAATATCAAAGTAGAGTTTGTTGTTTTGTTGATTTACTGAAATTGAACCCTGTGTATAATGTAGCAAGAACGGAATTGTGTATCTTGTATCTTCATGTTTGATGATTATTTTTCCTTCATGTTCTCCAAACTTTTCTTCATTCATGTTTATTTTGATAATCAATGTATTTCCCTCAAGAACATGTGCAAACCCGATGAATTCTGGCCCTTCATACTCTATCTCTAAATTATCCAAAGTGCCATCAAGCAATTTTAAATCCAGTTTTTGCTCTGCAATCGTTTTATCTGTAGAGACATTGGCTACAAAATTTGGAGGCATGATGATCAGTTTTGCACCAAATGCATTTCCAATGTCCAGTCTGCCAGAACCTGCTTCGTGAATCGAAAATTCCTGATTATATGCATCAGAAACTGGCTCTGCTGTAGTCAGCAGCAGGGATTTTATCTCGTGATGGTGAAGTTCGGGGTTCTTTTGTAGCAGTAATGCCGCTGCTCCGCTTACGTGAGGGGCAGCATAACTAGTTCCGCTGGTAAAATTGTATCCTGCATTGTTTTGTGTGGTGTTGATGTATGCCCCAGGAGCAACAATTTCTGGTTTTATGTAAAATGGAGACACTGGCCCTCTTGAGCTAAAGTGTGCAACAAAGTCTGGATTGTAAAATAATTGTAAAATGCCTTCACTTGATTCTGTGATTGACTCTTTGATCTCTAGTCCCTCTTCTCTGTCCATTGAAACTACTGGAATCTGCGGTGTGTATCCTGGTTCAATAAACTCATGAATTAATTCTCCAAGAAAAATTCCCGGCTTGTCATTGTAAACAATTAATGCTTTAGCTCCTGCGCTTGCAGCATTTTTTTCTTTGATTGAAAAATACAGCAAGTCCCCCTTTACATCGCTGCCTCGCTCAACAATCACAATTGCATCTCTTACATCCACTTTTTCAAAGTCTTCAGTTTTCCCATAACCTGCAAAAATTATTTTTTCAACAATTGGTTCATCTAGTTTTGATGAACCTACCATGGGAATGACAGTGTATGATTTTTCATCTATCTCTAATGTTGCAACCAAGCTTGAAGTTAGATTGTTATATGTTGCACCAACTGTAACTGAACCAAAATTTCTTCCAGGACTTCCGATTGTTTCAAGACTTGGCCCGTCATTTCCAGCTGCAGTTACTACAAAGATTTCTTTTTCCAGTGCAAGATTTACTGCACGTTCAATCTTTGCATTGGTTTTGTTTACTCCCAAACTAATGTTGATAATGTCTGCACCGTCTTCAATTGCCTTTTCAATTGCTTTTGTGATTAGTTCTGATGATACTCCTTCGCCGTCTTCAGAAACTTTGTAAGCTAAAATTTTTGCCTTTGGTGCTATGCCTGTTATTTCTCCATCAGCTGCAATTACTCCTGCAACTTGGGTTCCATGTCCATTTGTGTCTAGAGGTGGCTGATCTTTTCGTATGAAATTGTATCCTCCCACGACTTTGCCGTCCTCACCCCATCCGAAAAGATCTGGATGGTTATAGTCAACTCCTGTATCTATTACTGCGACTTTGATTCCAGAACCGTCAATTCCTTCTGATTTTGGAATGTCTGTTCCGATAAACGGGCCGCTTCTTTGAAGATAAGTCTGAAGCTCGTCTTGTGTTTCTAAAGGATAAGACAAAATAAAAATTCCAAAAATTGCTATTGACAAGGAGAAAATTACTATTGATTTCACAAGTTCTCTAACAGTTTTTACAAGTAAAAATGAATTGCTTACTAAACCAATAAATGGAATAAATCATCTAAGTTGCATATGGGAAAATACACTCTTCCTGAAATGCCATATGCTTATGATGCATTAGAACCTCACATTGACGCAAGAACTATGGAGATTCATCACACAAAGCATCATCAAACATATACCGACAAACTAAATGCAGCCCTTGAGACATGTCCATCTGAAATTCAAGACAAAGATATCATCGACATTTTGTCTGATATCAATTCTGTCCCAGAGGACAAAAGAGGTGCAATTAATTTCAACGGTGGTGGTTATGATAACCATAGGTTATTTTGGAATAACATGAAACCAAACGGAGGCGGAGAACCTGGAGGATCTATTGCTGATGCAATTAACGATTCATTTGGAAGCTTTTCTGACTTCAAAGAGAAATTTTCATCCACTACAGCTGTAATTCAAGGCAGTGGTTGGGGATGGTTAGTATACAATCCTTCTTCTGGAAAGGTTGAATACAAATCAATGCCAAACCAAACAAGTCCAAGAACTGAAGGACTGGTACCTTTACTCGGCTGTGATGTATGGGAGCATGCATACTATCTCAACTACCAAAACAAGAGACCTGTCTATATTGAGGCATGGTGGAATGTTGTAAACTGGGATGAGGTAGAATCTAGATTCTCAAAAGCAAAATAAAGTTAAATCTTTATTTTTTTTCTATTCTTTCTGTTTTGATTTGCAATTCCATGAATGAATTTATAACCATCTGAAAGATGTTTGTTGTACATGAGTGAAGAACAGGCCGAACAATTAATGCAACAGATGCAAATGCTTGAAACTTACTATTCTGATTTAGCCCAAAGAGAATCTACTTTTGTAAGTATTTTGAGAGAGGCAACAGCTTCTATCGAATCGATAAAATCCCTTGGCCAAAACCCTGAATCTGAAACTCTAGTTCCAATTGGAATGGGTACATTTGTTCCCACAAAAATTTCATCTAGCTCCAAAATTGTCATGAACATCGGCGCAGGAGTTGCAGTTGAAAAAGATTTTCCTTCAGCAATTAATTATCTAGAAGCAAGAATTAAAGAAGTTGAAATTGCTCTGCAAGATACTGCAGCAAAGAAACAAGATGCAGCATCAAGATTAGAACAAGGAAAGGCACAGATGAATCAAATGATGCAGTCTATGCAAAATCCACAACCTCCAGCTTCAGGATAAACCATGTTTGATAAACTTCGTAGTGCATTCTCAAATGCTGCGAAAAGTCTGGGTGAAAAAGAACTTAATGAAAAAGACATTGAAGATATTCTTTTTGAGTTAGAAATCTCTCTTTTGGAATCTGATGTTGCTACAGAAGTAATTGATTCTGTAAAGTCTGACCTTAAAGAAAAACTGATTGGCTCAAAGGTGGATAAACATGAAATTGAAAAATTTGTCAAGGACAGCTTGATCTCTAGTATCTCCTCTTTGTTTGATGCTGCCGGAAAGTATGATCTTTTAGAAAAAATTAATGAGAAAAAGAATCAAGGTCAGCCATTTTTGATTTTGTTTGTCGGAATTAACGGAACTGGAAAGACTACTTCGTTAGCTAAAGTTGCACACATGTTAAAGGAAGCAAAATATTCTGTTGTCATTGCAGCTGCTGATACATTTAGAGCTGGTGCAATTGAGCAGCTACGCGAACATGCTAATCGTCTTAATCTAAAACTTGTCGCACAAAATTACAACTCTGATCCAGCTGCTGTTGCTCGAGACGCTGTGTTGTATGCAAAGTCTCACAAAACTGATTGTGTTCTAATTGATACTGCAGGAAGAATGCAAACAAGTGAAAACTTGATGCAGCAAATTGCCAAAATTACCAAAGTAGTAAATCCTGACATGAAAATTTTTGTCGGTGATTCGTTAGCAGGAAATGACACTGTCAATCAGGCAAGAGAGTTCTATGAACATGTAAAATTTGATGGTTCAATTTTAACAAAGAGTGACGCTGATGCACGAGGAGGTGCAGCATTGTCTATTGTCAAAGTCACATCCACTCCTGTACTCTATGTAGGTGTAGGTCAAGAATATCCTGATCTCAAACCTTTTGATAAAGAACTATTTCTAGAAACTGTTTTTGGTTCTCTTGATGGTGTTGAAATTTCAAAATCTGAACCAACACCAGAACCAGAACCAACACCAGAACCTGAACCAACACCAGAACCTGAACCAACACCAGAACCAACACCAGAACCAACACCAGAACCAACACCAGAACCAA